>JBGZSM010000014.1:0-3125 GCA_041853585.1 Filifactoraceae bacterium | reverse complement strand
CAACCTAAATCGATACGAGAATGAGGCAAACCGTTTTGCAGTCCACCTACTACTTGCCCCATGGCAGGAAGAAATCGAGTATATGGAATACCCAAGCAATGACAACATAAGCAGTTTAACCGGAATACCGATAGAATATCTTAATTTAATATAGGGGAACGGATGATTTGACAAAAAGCGGTATTATATTATAAATTCCAAAAAAGTCAAGAAAAATATTGCAAAAATGCAAAAAACTATTTACAAAGTGTAAAATCGTGGTATAATTAAAGTAATCTTAAGGAACGGCTGGTGTTATCAGCCAACAAGAAGGGCTTTCACTTTGTGGGAGTCCTTTTTGCATTCCATAAGGAGGATTTATGCACACTACAATACCCAAACCATTTAAAACTATTGAAGAACAAATTAATATTTTAAAATCAAGAAATCTTGGATTCTATGATGAAGAGTCGGCGAAAAGACATCTTCTAAGATATGGTTATTACGAGATCGTCAACGGATATAAAGACTGTTTACTTGAAACACGAGATCCTGATCGCTTTTGGTCAGGAAGCACTTTTGAACATTTATTTTCCCTTTATGAACTGGATAAAAACTTTCAACGTGGTGTTCGTGATTCTATTTTAGAATTTGAGCTCACCCTAAAGAATGCAATCTCTTATGTCCTTTCCTCTAAATTCGGTGTGGATAAATCAAATTACCTTAAAAGAACAAACTACCAGTCTGGAAAATACTGTGGATATAATGACCCAACCGGAAAAAGAATTTATGAAATCGATCAGCTTATTAAAAAACTTGATAAAATAGCTTCTGACGATATACAACCTTTTAAACATTATAGAGATAAGCACGGACATGTTCCTTTGTGGATTCTCTTTAAGGGCGCTACGTTGGGAAATATGTGCAAACTTTTCAGTTTATTAAAATCGGATATGAAAGAAGAAGTCATCTCCATCATGATGGGAATCCCTGCCCCTATTGTAAACTTATCGACAGAAACAAAAAATCTGTTCACCGACTTGCTTGCATTGTGCAATAAGTTTAGGAATAGAGCTTCTCACTCGGGGCGAATTTTCAATTACCGCGCCGAAAAAACCACTATACGCTATAATGCTACTCTCCACCCGGTAATAGGGATTTCAAAAAGTTCCTACAAAAACGGTCGCGGGAAGAATGATCTTTTTGTGTTACTTTGCGCTTTGGAGAAAATACAATCTCCATCACCGCATTTTTATCTTAGGTTTAACTTGGAGTATCATTTAAAAAAACATCTGGAACTCTTCCCCAATGATAAGGATTTTCTTCTCACCGAAATAGGTGTTCCAAAAACACTGATCAATAAAGATATTGAAGAAATATTTTCAAGAAAATAAAGCACAGAAACAAATGGGATGGAGGAGGCACAATTGAGAGCAGTAATATATGCCCGATTTAGCGCCCCAACTTCCTGAAAATACTATTAAGAACCTAAAAGAACAGACAAAAAAATGAAGCTAACCCCAGGGGCAAAGGAATTCTAAATGACAATCGCATCTACTCCCATTCGGGAACCCAGCCTATTCCATCACAAGTTAGCTTCTTTACAACCATTGTATAGTCATTTTCATTATATGTCAATCACTGTAAAACTGTTATTTGACTCAAATGTATTGCGCGCGAAGGTGTATTTTTATACTCTTTTTTAAGGAGGCGTAAATGAAACACAACATTCAGATCCGAGAACGAAACGGAAAATTCCAGGCGAATATCGGCTACAAATACGATAATTCACCTACATGGAAATACAAATCAAAGCAAGGCTTTCGGAAGCAAAGCGATGCAAAACGATGGGCAAGCCAAACCGTTGTCGAATTGGCGGATGATGAGGGCCGATATGTTATCTGTCAAGATATGACACTCGGCAATGCCATTGAGCTTTTTTTATCCACAAAAGCTCAGCTCCAAGCCAACTCCTATATCACCTATAAAAACGCCATGGCGCAGCTCGATCCGTATGCCGATGTCAAACTATTAGATTTAGATCCTGTCCTCACACAACAAATCGCCGGATCCATCTCCCCGGGATTTACCAAGTACATTCGTATGTTTTGGGGTTATATGATCAAAATGAATTTAATCAAGCAAAGCTACTTGCAGATCAAAGTACCGGAAAAGAAAAAGAAATATAAAGTAATTTCCTCCGCCGACTATCAAAGGATCCTATCCAGCTCCGCTTCCAACGAAATCAAAGTCTTTTGCCAGATAGCTCACCGTTTCGGAATGCGGACCGGCGAAATCCTTGGTCTTACTCCGGAATATGTAAGTAAAAATCGAATCATCGTTTGTCAACAATGGGGCAGGATCTCCGGCGACGATGTGAATTTGTATGCTCTTAAAAAACTAAAGAATGGCGATAAAGGTTATAGGGAATTACCAGCCGACCCGGATATTCTAAAACTGTTAAACTCCCTATCTTTTAATTTTGCCGAAGGGCGATATTTTACACTCAACAAATCGGACGGTATCAATAAACAACTCAAAGCCTTAGGCATCGCACATACCGCACATGACTTTCGCCATACCCGTGCATCGGAAATGGTGCATGCCGGATTCAATCTTCGATATATCGCTTATTTTTTGGGCGATACTTTAGATACCGTTATCAAAACCTATGTCGATCTGTCCGATGAGATGAAAAAACAAGAAGAAATAAAATTTCTGTCGTATTTCTGTCGCCAAAGGTAAAACCGCTGCGATTACAGCGGTTTTATACCTTTCAGGTATTAACTAAGGTTATGTTTTCGGAGAATGTGTTAGTTCAAGCTAACAACCATATAGTATCATAAGGCTAACTCACTGTCAACCACTTTTCAAAAATTTTTTTCAAACTTTTTTCTTCTCTTGTGATGTGGCGATTTTCGCGCCGTGTCGCTTCGTCGTCAATCGGCTCGGCGAGTTTTGCTCGCAGTGTCGATTCATCGTCAATCGGCTCGGCGGGTTTTTACGCGCAGTGCCGCTTCGTCGTCAATCGCTCGGCGGGTTTTGCTCGGTGCAGCGATTGAATGCTGCGTTGTTGTTTTATGCAAGCGGATTTTTACAAGCATTTTGTTGTTTTGGTCAGTCCGAACGATTAGCGCTCCTCCTTT
>JBGZSM010000013.1:0-42510 GCA_041853585.1 Filifactoraceae bacterium | reverse complement strand
TATTGAAAAAACATATTATTTTTTTACGAAAAAGCTCATCGACGACTATGAATTCTTTTAGAAGTATTATTTTAAATAATTTGGGATAAAATAAGTGTTCATTCTGCTTCGAATTATCATTTATATAGATGCATAAAATTATTTGATGGTATTTTAAGAGGTGTAGATATGGATGAGAAATTATATTTGAAGCAAGATATTGATGGAGAAAATAATTTTGTTCAAGACCAAGCTATTGAAGATACATCGAATTTGATTGCAGAAAAGCCCGAAAGAATTCCTGCTAAAGATCCGCATAGCAAGTTTTATAAAAACTTTATGAGAACGGTTCAAGAAACGGATGATGTAGTGCTTTTTCTGATGATACTGGCCATGATGGTACTTCTTTTGACTTGTGCGGCAGCTTATTTTAAATATATGGGGCAATATTTTCAAATCAATCCGACACAGACTTTGACGCCGGCTATGTCAGCTATGATTACAATTAAGCTGAAACATAAGAACTACCCTCAAAGAAGTTTTAATTTCTACATAATCTGTGGTGGTATTATAATCAGTTTAGTTTGCTTAGGAATCATACGCAGCACCTATTCAGAGATATTCATTGATATCTCCGTAATCATTTTTTTGAAGATATTATGGAGCGAGGATAAAAAAGTTACTGAAAAATGGGGCTTACGAGGAGGAAATTTCAAAAGAACATTAAAATGGTTTTTTCTCTATATGATTTTAATACTGATTGTATCTACTGTTACATTCTTGGTTGCTTATTTGCTTTATTCTTATGCCGATCTGTTTAAGACCGTCTATTATCAGGGTGAATATATCAGCGTTGATCGACTATTGACATTATTGACAGAAGAAAGTTCTATTTCAAGACCCGGATTTATATATATTTTATATATATTGATGCCGATTTTGGGTTTTTGCACATTATTTGGGGAAGAGTATGGTTGGAGATTTTTTTTGCAACCAAGATTACAAAAGAAATTTGGAAAAATAGGTGGAGTCGTTTTACTTGGATTCATTTGGGCAATATGGCACTTTAATAATGAGTATTTTATGGCGATGCCGGAGCTTATCAAATCTTTTGGATATACATTTGAATCCTATTTTCTATTTGTATGTACGGTCAGAATTATTACAGAAATATTTTATGCAATCTGGTTTGCCTATTTTTATGAAAAATCACGCAGTATATGGTGTATGGTATTGATTCATGGTTTGCATACTGCGATGTCTGCATGGGGACTGTTTGTCATTGCGTTTGGATATAAAGGATTAGTTGTTCAAACAATCATACTATTACTCATATCCATTCCATTTTTGAGATCCGATGTATTCAGGAAAAGATGCGTCCGTTGACGCTTTCCCCTTCCAAATACCCGAATCCAATCGGCTGCTGATTCAACCGCGCCACCAAGAAAGTCGAGTTCTCCGACTCGTTTAGCCGCTCAATATACGCTTTGACTGCTCCGATTCGATTCCGAAGTCCTCCGATGTAAACGGAAGATTTTCACTCTCGTCCGATAACCGTTCAATCATCTTCAGTATTTGGTAATATCCCGACATTGGTGTGCAAATTTTAACTTCCATCTCATTTTTGCACTGATAAATCATTTTTTCGCCTCTTGATTGAATTTATTTACAAATAGTAGTATACTATGAATTATAGATTATACCCACATCTATTGAAAAAACATATTATTTTTTTGCGAAAAAGTTCATCGACGACAAGGGCAAGATGGGAGCCGTCCCTAGCGATTGACTCAAGCACAATCTTTTTGCGAAAGAATAGCTAAAGGAGAACATTATGGAGAAAATAAAAGATTTTTTTTACGAGAAGAGTGACATTTTTTTCGCCTCGATTGTTGTCGTTTTGGTAACCACAGTGGTTCTTTACAATCTAAACGGCTGGCTTGTAATCGACGGTGAGGCGAGTCGCTATCACGAGATTCCGGTGTCCAGCGAAGACGGCAAAAAGCCATCCGATAATGCACTGGTTGCAAATCCGGAAGAAGACAAAAAAGATAAGAAAGAGAGCGAAAAATCCGAGTCCGAAAATAAAACGGATAAAAAGGAAGACACCGATAAGTCAAAAGGGGAAAGCAAAACAGAGCAGAATAAAAAAGACGCTGAAAAAACAAAACCGGAGAAAACCGAAGCGGATAAGAAAGCTCAGGAGCAAAAGAAAAGCGAGCAAAAACCTCAAGAGAAAAAAACGGAGCAAAAGAAGCCTGAACAGAAAAAACAGGAGAAAAAAGCTACCAATCGTACGATTACGATAGCGTCCGGAAGCAGCGCCAAATCGATTGCCAACTCGTTGAAGAATCAGGGAATCATTTCCGACACCAACGCATTTTTAAACCAATTGGCATCTTCCGGCAAGGAGACCAAACTCAAAGCGGGAACTTTTACTATTCCTGAAGGATCGTCTCCTGACCAAATCATTTCAATTCTAACCAGATAAAAAACAAACCGTCCGTTTGCACAAGGTTCGATATTACCAAACTCATGCAAATCGGCGGTTTTTTTGCCTACAGTTTCTTTGCCTTCCATTCATAATTCGTATTCATAATAAAAATCGAGAGCAGAATCATCATACCGCCGAAAAATTTTCCGATGCCCGCATCCTCTTTGAGCCAAAATACCGCAATCAAAATCGACACGACCAATTCAATCGAAGTGATAACTCCCAGTTTTGAAATTTGAATATTATGCAGCGACGGAATATAAAGACCGTATGGAATCGTCGAAGCGATAAATCCGAAAAGCAAAATCACCAACCACACCGAAATCTCCTTCGGCTCCGCAAGCCAATGCCAAGGTTTTGCAAAAGGAATCAAAAAAACCGCGCCCGACAAAAAGCTGTACATGATGATGGTAAACGGATTATACTTTGCCGATGCTTTTTTACTGATTGTCGGCATCAACGAATAAGCCAGCGATGCCAAAATTCCCATAATAATACCGAGTGTATTCGTCTGCAAGGCTGAAAAATCGCCGCCTGTCGCTCCGTAAATCGCGCCGATGAAACAAATGATAACCGCAATCACTTTTTTCTTCGACGGTTTCTCTTTGTAAACCATCGTTCCGAGCACAAACATGATAACGATTGAAAAATAGAGCAGCACCACCGCAGTAAAGGTGCCCACCAGTCGAATCGAAGTAAAATACGCCAGATTAAAAAATCCCTGCGACACCAAGCCGATAATTGCACATTGCAAAAAACCGGCCATGTCGATTTTCAGCACCGACGGGTCTTTGATTAAAAAGAATATGCTCATAATCAAAAATCCCGATGTCAATCTGCAAATCGCAATCATCTCCGAGCTGAGCCCATAGCTTTCGAGCGTTTTACCGAAAAGACCGAGCGTTCCCCAAAAAACACCCGCCAAAGCAATCTTCAAATAATTTTTTGTCGTCTGATCCATCGCTCCTCCTTTCTACATTATTATGCCAACTCCCTTTGATACTTTCGATAATAAACAAGCGACATCAAAATCTCACCGACAAATTGCGCCGCCGCAACGCCGAGCAACGAGCCCGACCTCGTCCAAAACCACATCAAAAGCAGAACCGAAAGCTGAATCGGGAAAGTGCCGTAAAGCACAAAGCGATACTGCTCCATCGACTGCAACGCACAGCGATAAATATAGCTCATCTGCGATATGAAATTCGCCGCCACGAAGGCAAGCATAAAATCGCTCGCCACTTTTTGCGCCGCAAAATCATTGCTGATAATCGTCGGTATCCTTGTACGAAACAAGAGCAATAATACACCGACGAGTGCATACAACAACATCGTAAAGGCCGTTGCAATTTTCGGATACGATGCAAGTTCCCTCTTGTCCGACCTCCCACGCGCAATACTCGTCAAACTCAAAACCGCCGAGCCGTAGATGTATTTGAACAAAAATAAAAAGCTAAGCAACTCCATCAAAATCGAATAGCCCGCATACTCCGCCTCGCCCATTCGAATAACAATCGCATTTAGCAGAAGCACCATCAGCGTTCCGTCCAAAAATTCCTCCGCCATAATCTCCAGCGACAATCTCAAATGCAGCATCGCATTTTTAAAATACGCTTTGACACGCGAAAGACAAAATCCGATTTCCTTGCGCAAAATGTATATATAAAAGAAAAGATTCAGCGCCAATGCCAAAATCGTCGACCAGCCGACGACCCGAATCCCCAATTTCGGAAAACCCAAAGACCCGAGCGCAAACAGATAATCAATCGCAACATTCACCAGCGACGATGCCACCCCGCCAATCAATATCCACCGCGTCTGACCATGCAATTTGAAATAAGTTGTAAAAGCAAAAATCAACAATTGCAACAACACATAAAAAGTCATCGGTGTAAAAAACAAAATGCCCTGCTCCAGCGATTCGCCATCCAGCGCATAGACCTTGGACAAAATCAAACGCTGAGAGAAAAGTAAAACCACAAAAGCGATAAAACCGATCATCATGCTCAGAAAAATCGAAGTCTCAAATTCAAAATGAAAAGCCGACCGGTCTTCCTTACCCAACTTTTGACCCCCGCGCACATTAAACACAACTGTAATCGCCCCCAACACGCCCGCAATTACAAACAAAGTCGAACTCGCGAGATTCACGGCATTAAACGCCGGTATCGAAATATGACCGACAATCGATTTGTCCGTCAGACGAATTAAATTATTAAAAACAAATTGAATCAACAACGGCAACGCAAAACCGTTCAACTCCTTCAAACGATTACTCATTATGTAACACCATCCTATAATACAACAATACCACTAAACTATGATTTACACAAGATAGAGAAAAGATTTTGCTTAACAAAACAACCTTCAATTAAAAGACAAATCCCGTCCGCAATAAAAAATCAAATGAAAATTAAAAAAGCAAACCTCTTTCCAAAAATTTTCACCGCTTCTCCTCACTTTAGTGAGCTCTTGCGACAGCCGATTTTGCAGCAAAATTTATGACAAATAAAAACAACTCAAAGCCTTTGCGAAGTTTTGTTTGCATTTGTAAAAAATTCCGATGCGCGAGCCCTTGAAATTTCAGACCCATCTGCACGATGCAGATGGAAGCTCGATGAAACACGATGTTTCTTAGAGAGCGCTCGAAATTTCCGGGCGAGCAAATCCCATTTTTCTTAATGCAAGCTCCAACGAGCCGCAGGTTTTGAGTTGTCACCTTTTTCTCTCTCACTTTAGTGAGCTCTTTCGACATCCGATTTTGCTGTTGCTTGTCGCGCAAAATAAAAACGGTTTTCACGCAAAGTAAAAATGCCTAAATTTATACTTTTTCTGTATTCACTTAGGCATTTTTTGTGGATTTTTATTTATTTTTTCTTGGTTTTTATGTCTTTTTTGATGGAGTTATCCACATTATTTGTTCTGTTTATTCTTTAAGTATCGCATTAGCTATTTTGAACTCGATTTTTCTTCACTTAAAATAGTTTTCCAAAACCGTTAGAACAGTTTTTTAATGCTATTTTTGTGTTTTATCCGGTGTAATTTCAAGCAACTCTTCAAGCCTACAATCGAGAGCCTTACAAATAACTTCTAGGTGGTCAAATCTAATCCTATCAGCTAGTTCATGATAAAGTTCATTAATTGTATTAGGACGAATGCCTGTCTTTTTACTTAACTCTGATTGCGTGATTCGCTTCGCGCCCATCAGCGTGGAAAGGTGTATTTTTATCATTATAATAAATCTCCGTACATCTACTTTGTTTCATTATAACAATTTCAGATATGTATATTTAGTTTTTGTTGTATTATATCGAATTTCGATATTTTCTGCGTAAAAAAATAATCTTTTTTTATTTTTTTGCCTGCCTAGAAGTTTTTAATGATGAGCTCAGAGTATTCTCTGTCTTTTCCATACCTCGCAGTCATATTGTTGTTTCTTTTAGTCTTGATTTGATTGTAATCCTTATATAGATCTTCGATGTAGGGGTCGTAGTTGTAACTCAAAATCCATTTACTTTTTACTTCTTTAAGTGCGTTGAACAATCTTTCATGGTCTTCTCTTGCAAAACCTTGATAATAATTTTCCGTCTTATAATACGGCGGGTCTAAATAAAACAATGTCCCTTCTTTATCATATAGCTTAATAAGGCTTTCAAAGTCTTTGTTTTCAATCACAACCTTTTCAAGTCGTTGTTGTACCTCCTTGAATTGTTCTTTAAACTTTGTCAAATTCCGCGGCTTATTCCCATAACTATCCAGCGTAGCGGAATAACTACATCGAATGAGCATATAGAATCTTGCCGCGCGCTGAATATCCGTCAATCCACAGCTATTTAACTGACTAATGTAGTCAAAAAACAACTCCCTGGAATTTATCATGTATTCCAGTTCTCTCAAGAGTTCTTCAGCATGATATTTTATACATTTATATAGATTAACAAGATTGGAATTATAATCGTTCCATACTTCAAATTTTGCGTGTCGGTCGGATGCAAAAAGCACCCAACCCGCACCTCCAAATACTTCAACATACCGTTCAATTTTCTCCGGAAAGAGTTTGATAATCTGCTCTCGAAGCAATTTTTTTCCACCAATCCAGCAAATAAAGCTATTCATTATACTCCCCCTTTTTCAGCTTTGGAGAGTACCCCCCCCCCCCGTGATTTTCAAGGGTTTCATCCGATTCAATCACTTCAATGAATTGTGGTGCTTTAGCACGCGCTGCATCGACTGTTGCTTCTGCAAACATATATCCGAGACAAGCTAACACCGCAGTTACCATTGCAACAATTTCCCCTTTTGTCGGCTCATCCACTTTGAGTAAGGCAAGTAGTGGAATAATTATTGCAACTACTGCCGCTTGAAACTTTCTACTTGATATCTTTCTTAAAAACTCTTGTTTTGTCATTTAGAATTCTCCTTCTTTTTCTTCAAATTCAAATCGTTTTATTTCCTTTTTCTGCTTCCCACGCTTGATAAACGCTAACGCCCACAGCTCTGCTCCTGCAAAGGCGAACCAGGTCTTGATTGTAGTCGCCGGCTCCACGCCTGTTTTAAGAGTGATGTAAAACGAGGTGAACAGCACGATTAGGTTGATCATCATAATCAGTGTGATGATCTTCTTGTCAAACGGCAAACTGTCTTTCTTCTTTTGTTTTGCATCCTTTAGCATTGCTTCCAACTCCGCCACAGTATAGATTTTTCTTGCCATTTTTACACCTGCGCTTTCAGTTTCGATTTGTACTCTTCAATTCGAGACAAAATGAACTTTCCATTCTTGTTTTTCTTGATAAAAGAAACTGTTTCGTAGCTTAACTTTTCACCTGCAAGAATTTTACGGAACAGTTCTTCCGGAAGCTGATGAGTACACAAAAATGCAATTGATTCATCCGTGAAATGAAGTTCTTTTCTTACTTTGGCGGCGGTCTTTTGTAAATATAAAGGAACAAATGTTTGAGCATTATGTTTCACTTCCTTTATATAAGGAAGTGGATCAATACACTTTCCGTTTACCCGAAGCTCAAAGTGCAGATGGATTGCCATATCGTTTCCCATACCAGTACGCCCCATTTGTCCGATTACATCCCCAGCTTTTACAATCGTCCCCATTCGTACACATTCACTAGCTAGATGTTGGTAGAGTGTAACCACATTTTGCTCCAAGTGACTGTGTAGAATCAGCACCGTGTGTCCTCGCCCTTTGTCATATGTTGCTTCGATAACTTTTCCATCCATAACAGCATAAACATTTCCGGCTGGTTCATTCGAATAAGCGTCCGGATATTTTGAACGATCCCGACCACAATCTACCCCATCATGATAAGTTGTAGCTCCCACAGGAAGTCCTGTTCGTTTATTCGGCGAATCTCTTGGAATAAAAGGCGATGTCAAACGAAAAGGATAGTACGGCACACAATCAAACTTGATTTT
The DNA here is from genome assembly GCA_041853585.1 of Filifactoraceae bacterium. Taxonomy (GTDB): domain Bacteria; phylum Bacillota; class Clostridia; order Peptostreptococcales; family Filifactoraceae; genus JAUNKE01. The sequence goes on along the minus strand of JBGZSM010000013.1, from coordinate 34,607 downwards.
CATATGCTCTCCTTTCAAAGTTTTTAGGGAGCCAATCGACTCCCCTGTGCTTAAAAGTAATAAAATAGAGCCTCGTGGCTCCAGTGAACATTACGGTTTAGAAATAGGGTCTCCGTTCTCATCAAGACCCCAAGTTTTAAGGATGTTTCGTACCTTTTCTCGGTAGCGCTTTGGAACTTCGTCAAATGTAGCTTCGTCATACATAATCAAGGTCGCCCAACCTACTGCCATTCTCTTCACCCCCTTTCTTGTAAAACTTTTTATAATAACAAGTAAAGTTTTCATAATCTCTACTCCTTATTAACTAACTTACCACTATCATCATATCCCCTATCGTTTAGAAGTTTTTTTACTTTTTCTTTATGACGCGCGGGAACATCGGATAAAGTATATTCTTCGTCTTCTACTACCAGCTTAAAATAAGCTTCTACAAATACATTACTCATTACATCATATCTCCTTTCCCGGAACAATCTCTGGTGGAGTAGTCAATTCTTCTACTGCTTGTAATACTGTTTTTAAGAGCAATAAATTATCTTTTTTACTCTGCTCTTTTAAGTCTTCTATATTTTTTTGAAGCGTTTCAACAGTAACAACCTCTCCCTTATCTTCAGTTACTTCATCAGAGATAAATTCATCTAACCACTCTCTTTTAATTACATCAAATTTGCGATTTTTGAAAGAAAAATCTTCTACTTCTTTATAAATAGTAAAATCATCTTCTTTTTCTTCTATTTCTTCTAATACTGTTACTCCAGTACAAATCCCTTTTTGTTTATCTATATAAGCTAAATGTTTCATTTTATTTCTCCTTAATTATTATTTCCAATAATACAGAATCGGCTTCCATAAGAACTGTCTATTTGTAAAGAATACAAGAAGTTACTACCGTTCGAGTTTACATAGCTCCAATTTATATTGTGTAAAGTATATCTTAAAGTTATTTTTACTTTTTGCACTTTGATTGGATGTGGTAATTGTATTCTTGTAATTTTGTAATCAGTACTTGAAGCACTTGGATACTGATTTATAATAACTTCTGATTGATTATTATAACTAGACGAGCCAAAATTAAAACTGAATTGAAAAAATAAATTCGAGTAGGAAGATGGTTTATTAAACTCTAATCTTGTTTTCCAATAGCCAAAATCTACTTCAGCATACCCACTAACTCTGTCGAAAATATTTCTATGATAGTTATTATTACCAAAAGAGTGCCATCGAAAATCAGAATACAAAATGCCCTCTTTTACCACATCACATAATACAATATCAGTATCTCTGTTATCGACAAACTGTCTAATAGTAAAATCTCTCCTAAACCCATCACTTGGAGCAGTAAACACATTTACTGAGTTTAGATAAGGTGTGTAAACATAAAAGTTGTCTCCGTAGTTTTGATTCAGTTTAGTTTTTACATCTTCAATATGTTTGTCTATTGTCTTAAACCCATTTTGCCCCGGCAATTTACTATTAACCATCGTTTTTAATTCAGCAAAACTCATTTTAATCTACCTCTACTTTCTTCTCACTTCTTCAACAATAGTATTACCACTAAATGTCGTTGTTTTTTCTAACTTCTTAAATTGGGAATTATTATTGTAAAAAGTTAATGTCTCAACAACACTCCCATTCGGGCGAAATTCTGTCAATTTTTCAATTTTGTCATTTCCGACAACAACAACTGCTGATATATTCCCATTGCTTGAAAATGTAGTTGTAGCTCTAGCATTAGGATTATTCATCAATAAGTCGAAATCTATGCACTTTTGATTCAACAATTTACCCCGCTCTGCGCTTAATACTTTGTCTGTGCCACCATTAAAATCGTTACTGATTTTTTCTATATCAATCTTTAGTCTTAACTTATCCTCCAATTCCGTGTTATTCGGCAGGTTCTCAAGTTTTGTCTTTTCAGTTTGCGTAAAATTCTGTTCCGATAATCCTTTCCCATCTTCCTTATCTACTTTACCATTAAGCTTATTTTCAATATCCAACTTTTGAATCGCATCATTCACTTCAGCTTCGCCAGCTTTCTTTTTTAGTTCACTATCCAAGATGTCAAAGTTTCCATTCAAAACCTCAATATCCGCCACATTATTGTAGTCCGGTTGCTGAAACTTATAGTTTGGTGTTTGTCTCATATTGCCTCCTTCATATCACCTTCGCATCATTCCATGTCCCTTGCTTTAACTGCCCCCAAGTCCGATTTTGCTTATGCTCTCCCCAAGTGGTGTAAGTAAATTCATACACAATATGAAGGTGCGCCGGGATAACTTCTGCCAGCGAATTTTTAATCGCTTCCAGATTCTTAGGAAGTCCTTTTTCACTGATGAATTTTATCCGTACAACATACTTTTCATATTCCGGAATAACATCAACTTCTCCATATGAAAAGGAAGTAGCAACATTTTTAACCAATGCCGGAGTAGTTGTCCCTGCTCCTCTAAGTTTTGCAATCAGCATTGAACGACGCGTCTCAAGATCTCCGAATGTCTTTACATTAAATAACTTCTCATATACTTCAACGGCTCTTTCATCAACAATCGTGCTTAAGTAGGAATTATTGACAAACTCATCCAGCTTCTCTTCAACTCTTTCAAACTCCCTATCTTCTGTAATCAACAACTCTTTCAGCGCAGAAATATCTACAATGAGTTTCGGCAGCATATAAAAAAACCGTTCTCCATTCATCAGCTAACCTCCAGATTTTGTAAAAAAGGTATTTCCTCTTGACCAAGAACGATATTTCTATTTCCGTTATTTATTCTAAGCTCCTCAAAATCTTCAATATTCTCATTATCAAAAAGGATATCAACGATTTTTGCATAGGAAACATAGTTTATCTTTTCATTGTATGAAATGGTCTTAAAATACCTTTTTATTGCCTGTTCAATAGCTGTTTTCGTTTCTTGAAGCCTTGATTGATTTACCAAACGAAGTCTCGCATTAATAGCAATATTTTTCTTAACAGCAGTCGTTACTGTGAGTTTTGCTCCGATAGGCGCTTTCCCTGTACCTTGTCCATTGTCGGGATCAATATGTTTTTTTACCGCCTCAATCAGTTCGGAACTCGCCACATCAGCATTATCATCCAAAATTGAAACCTTTACCGTTCCAGCTCCGGCATGGAGAGGAAACACTCGAACTCTCCCAACTCCATTAACTTCACTCGCCCATATTTTATAATGGTTTACATTTCCGGATGTTGCCGGATTTTGAATTTTAAATAATAGTCGTTCTCTAAAACTGTCATCCGTTTCATCTTCTGTCCCGCCTGTAAACACTGATTCGTTTTCTACTTTCGTCACTCCGGAAATACTGTCTTCCAGTTTTTTTATTGCTTGAGGTGGAATATTCCCGGCTGTTCCCGGTTCAACAGCGACTACTTTAACTGTTGCAGTTCCGGACGAGATTGTCACATCCTGAACCGTTTCAAAACTCAAAGTATCTGAAACTAATATCGTTCCTTTAGGAATATTAACTCCGTCTGTACCGGTCACTTTCACAACCCCGGTCGCTTTAGTTGCCTTTTTTCTCGAAAGTCCATAATCTACAGCTTTACGATCTAGATATTCCCCCTCTGCGGAGTTTACATAATGATTGATGTCTAAATACTGCATAAAGGCATACATCATTTCAAATTCTTCCGCCACAGCACCAATATTATCTGCGGCGAAAGAACCTTCCATTTTATTTGATTCACTTAATAACCCGTCCTTTAGACGATTGATTATGCTATCTCTATCAAACAACGAACATTCACCACCTTATCTTCATAAATAGATTTTACAAAAACTTCAATATCCAGATTATCCTTGATTTGCGAAAGCTCAATCCGCTCAATTGACAAAATATATGGATTAACCATAAGCGTTTCGATAATATATCTGCGCACTTCCGCCTTTTTCGCCTCACTGGATAGCGTTGTACCAATCACTTCAAAAATTTCAGTGCCAAATTGCTCGGAATAAGCAATATATTTGTACCTTGCTGTTACAATTGCTTTGAATATCCAAATCTTAAGTGCCTCGTTACCTTCCACAAGATAATTCTTTCCGTCTCTTAATTTCAGTTCATTCGTATCGAAATCATAAGCATATTCTTTAAGCATTGGCAATTCTATCTGTTCGGTTTTGTTTTCCAGTTGAACGAACGCAGGGAATATACTCATATTTTCACCCCATCTTTCATATCCACGAGCACACTTAAAACAATAAAAGTCGCTCCTTTGTCAACAACAGAAATGATATCGCCCACTTCAAACGGTAAAGTTTTTTCATGGTCAAATATTTCTTCCAAGTCATATTCCTTATAGCTTGAATGACCAACAATCGGCAACGGTCTCGGGTCAGTTACAATGTCAATCGGTCTCTTTTCTTTAATTTTCATTGGCATTGGTGCAAAAATAGAAAAATTTACCGCATCATATTGTTGGTCGTCGATTTGAATTGTAAACGGAGACAAATTTATGATCGTCGCTATTTCGATTTTGTCGGCATTTTCTTGTTTTTTCATCTCAGATAATACTCTGCTTAACTCGCCCATCGCTCCTCCTTTATCCTTGCTTCGGCAGTTCTTTTTTATCCATATTATTCTCGAATTCCAAGGTCAAGTCGGTTGTATGAATCCCATTGCTCCAATGATGCGTGTCCGACCGAATATAGAATTTTGCATTGAATAGCCCGGTCTTTACAGTAACGCTATAACCCGTTCTCAAAGACCAAGCACCGATACACGAAATCTGAATTGTGTGTTCAGCGGATTGCAAAAGATTCTTGGCGACAGTCTTAGACTCCCCTTTTTGCTTGTAATACTGTTTCATTATTTGACCGTATTTTTTAATATCTTCCGAATTACTGATTACATCCACTTTCTTACCTTTATCATCTTTAACAATGATTTTGTTTACCAGATTGTCCAGCGCCGCCTTATATTGCAAAGATAATAATGTACCATCAATCGACTCCGTACGGTATTCAATAACCGGCTCGGTGAGTTCGCCTTTTTCAATGATTTGTAACTTTCTGTTTCGCATTATCGGATAATATGATTTTCCCGTTACTTTACGCATTTCTGTGCAGCACATCATCAGAATGTTGTAAGCCGTTTCGTTGCGACCGTTAATTGTTGAAACAGTTGCCACAGATGGCAATTTCCCCACACTTACCCCGACTTCCTTGCAAACCTGTTTGATGATGTATTCGGCGCTCTTCTTTGTAAAAACTTGTGTTGATGACTCCGATCGCATCACATAAATCAGATGGTCAAAACAAAGTATCTTCTGTTCGATTTCATTATCATCCATTTCAATATCCCAAACAAATCCATAAAAAATTTCTTTCCCTTCGATTTCAAGCGAAATCGCCTCGCCAAGCAAAACATTAGGCGCCGAAATTCCATACACTCGATTAGGTCGAGTGACGCTAATTTCCACACTTCTTGATACTTCAAGTAAATCCCCGGACGATTGAATTGTACCGACAAGCTGTGTAATATCAGTAACCGTTCCGGAGCGGCTATAATGTTTTACAATCATCTGCTGCCACCCCCTGAACTCCCACGCCCAAAGTGATTGATTTTGTCGCGGATTTCATTCAAATTCTGCCTATTCTTTGCTTGCGCTGCCAAGTGCCTGTTCAGTTGTCTTTTTAGGTTGTCCGATTCAATCTTAAACGCGTCAAATTGAATAGCTGTTTTGTTTGGCTTCGGGCTGGATTCTTTCTGTTTTTTTTGCTTTTTTACTTGTTTTACCCTTACTTTCTTCTTTACATCGTTTCCTTTTCCTTTGACTTTCGGTCGCTCACGAAGCCCTGTTGTTTTTTGAATTGGTGCCGGATTGTGACTTACCGGGACATTCAAGAATCGATATTCTGAAAGTTCTAATTGAAAATATAGATCGCCCGTACCGTCTTTTTCCAAACATATGAATTTATCAATGGTGTAAGCAAAGTTGATATTCGTTTCAGTAATCAGCAATCGGATAGGCTTTCCACTTTCTTTCCATTTCTCAATTATGGCTTTACATTCATAAGGCGATGGAAATTCTTTGTAAGTGCAAAACGATTGATACCTTTTCGGGAAAAAACTCTCGATGACAATTTCACGCAAATTTCTTTTTCCGTTTGCCTTAATTTCCCCCAGTGCATAAGTTTGAAATCGAGGATTGTTGTGACTCTGTTCGTCGCTGAATGACTGCGGATTTACAGGCAGTTTCAAACTCTCACCGTCTTGCGAGAGAATATATTCTTTCATAAATTCCTCCTAGTTCAGATTTACAAGCACTTTTTCAATTTCTTTTGCCACCATTTTCCCTATCATTCGTTCATCAATAGAGCCGCCGGTTTGAATATTGAAAGTCATATTGATGTTCGGGGATGATTTTTTTCGGGCTTCGAGTCGAAGTTCTTTAGATATTGCTGCATCTGTTTTGGAGGATGGATAAATTTTTGTTCCTGTTGGCAATTGGAACATTTCATCTCCTCGCTCATTGACCCTTGCCCATCCGCCGGAGAAATTCATCGTTCCGGTTGCAAAACCTCTTCCGGAATAATTCCTTATACTCTTTACCGCTCCGCTTTTTTCAGCTTTTCCGCCAAACCAGCCGCTCACGGTGTTTTTTACCGATGAGATGGTAGCTGTCGCCGATTGAATCGCCGATGCAATACTCATAACAACGCCACCTAAAAACTTAAAGGTCGGAACAACATCGTTTTTAATGACGCTTGCCGCCGTCTTGATATGTGGTGTTACATATCGAATGACCGCTTCTGTAATTTCAGGAAGTCGTTTTGCCAATTCCACCGATACCGGAATCAATTTGTCAAGCGCGGGAAGCAAAGCATCGATAATCTTCTTCCCAGAGTCTGCAAGTCCGGTTTGGATGTTGCCTTTTATGGTCGAAATCTTCCCATCCCAAGTTTCGCTCTTTTTTCTTGCCCCGCCTTCAAACATTTCCAAAAGCGATCGCCCGGTCATTGATTTCATCTTAAATAGATCACCTTGAGCCTCGTCAAACAACTCTTTCGAGCCTTTGAATCCAAACTCTTTCAATCGCTCCATCTCGCCCATCTGAGCGTCAGCAAGCGCCTCCATCGCATCCGAGATGGTTTTTCCCGGCATAAGCGCCGCCATATCTTCAGCGAGTTTTACAAATTCCATTCCTTTTTTTGTGTCACCTTCGGTTATCTGAACCGCTCTCGTTCCGGCGGCAACTACTTCCGCAGTGGAAAAGGGTGTAAGATTCGCATTTTCCCGAAGTTCTTTCGTGTAGGAAGCGGATTTCGCTTCATCCCCTCCCAAAAAATGAGTCATCGCCACTTCTTGTTGTTGCAATGCGGAACCTTCGTCAATCATAGACTTGGTCAGTTTCACGAATCCGCCGATTGCAAGACCCAGTGCGGCAAGAGCAGCAACAACGCCCGCAACCGCAGCACCAATTGCTCCGGCACTAACCGCAAGTCCTCCGGCGCTTCCTACCGCCCCGGCGGCTCCGGCGGCACTACTGCCTGCTCCCGCACTGGAAATTGCCGCATTTCCCGCTTGACCGGCAATGGTTCTCATAAAACCCGCTCCGGAATTACCTCCGATACTGACTCGATGTCTGCGTCCGGTGGCTTTATACAACTCTCTTGATAAACGCTGTGCTTCAATTCGAGCGCGAATAAGCCCGGTCACATTGGTTTTGATATGGATGGTTTTGTTTTTAAGAAAACTCAATCCCCCACTGAGCATTTCTTTCCATGAACGCTGAGCGGTAATTCGAACTTTATAATCCTTTCCGGTTGTTTTTCGGATTTGCGATTGCAATCTTCTTAAATCATCCCTAATCCGTTTATCGCCGACCGAACGAATCTTCACATCGTATTTTCGATTGGTCATCTTTTTAAGAGATGATGTCAGCGAATTTGTTTTTCTTTCGGTATTTGAAAGTTCTTTGCGCATATTCTCCGCCGAACGCCCGACGCGACGCGCTACATTGGTGTAATTGTCTTTAAGTGTAATTACACTACTTATCATAAGCTTTCACCACCTCCCAATTTAGATGCCATAATTCCGGCTATCAACATTTTCTCATAATTGCTCAGATTGACGGCATAATCCAGTGTATGCCCTTTCGAGACGAGATAAGCGATGAGTCCAAGCTCCCCATCGCCCTCGTTTATTCGTTTTTTATAGTTTCCACAATTCTTACCGTTTCATCTTTGTAACCCGCTGCTTGTAGTAATGTTTTTGTGATTTCTACAATCTGCCCCGGCTTGAAAATTTCAAGCACGATATCGACAGGCATTTTCACGCCATAGGCTTTTTGCAGTTCGGCATCTTTCAAACTCGGCTCTACCGCACAGGAATATACAATATATGCATCGCCGTTATCCGTTTGATTCGAGTCTTCGATGTCGTAGAAATCCGGAATTCGAAACTTAAAAACCCCAATCTCATCCACTTCAATGTCAATCATTCTTTTCTTGTTTCTTTGAATCAGTTCCCTTTTCTCCATCAGCGCCTTGACGCTCAATGCAGATTTATTCTTAAATTCAGCTTGGGTAATATTATCCATATTTCCTCCTAATAAATTCCTTCAGCTAAATCACTATCACTAGGCGTAAAGCCGAATTCAAAAGTCTTTTCAATATATTCGCCCCTCGTGAAATTGGCAAGTGTCATTTTGTTAAACCATACATTAGCAATGTTCACACGCTCAATTTGCTTACCAACTGCATCCGGGTCTTTGATAGCCACGGACAAGGAAGCTCTTGGATCTTCTCCTTTTTTAATCGCATCCAAAAGCTTTTTAATGCCTCTGGAATAAACATGCGCCACCACAAATTCGCCACTTCCGGAGACCGCCGTCATCTTTGAGTCCATGTCTAAGCCAAATGCGACATCTTCCCGATTAAAGTTGATGTCCGCATTGACCGATTTCACTTCAAAAATAAGCTCACCGTCCCAGTGGAGCGTTCCGTGCGCCCCGGATAATACTCGATTCCCTCTCATACCATTCCTCCTAGATGTTGAATGTGATGCTCAAATCTTCCATCGCATCCAAGAATTTTATTTTCCCTGTAATCATCACCTTTGACCCGGTCGGATATTGCTTGATTTCCATCTCAGTCATCGCATCGACATCCTCGCCCTTTGTGATGGCATACTTTTTTTGAGCTTCCAAATCCAATTCGACGCGATTGTCAAAAGAGCTTTCCAAAATATCTCCGGCAATTTCCGGAAAATATACTCGATTGATATTTGCCAAAAACAGCTGCTTGTTATCATACGAGTTCTGCACCTTTCCGACATAGTGGTTGTAAAATGTACTTCGGATGTCGTTTTTGACCAAATCCATCGCTTCCACGATTTTAATCTTGCAAAAATCTTCGCCTTTTTCAGCATTCAGCGTCGTGAGCGAATTCACCGCTCGTGCCAGTCGAATGGTTTCTACATCATTGAACAGTACCAGTTTCCCTTGCTTAATCACATCATCAAGATTTTCAATTTGCTCCACACCCTCAACTTCTTTGAGCTCGTGGAAGGTGGCGGACTGTTGTAATGACATACCCGCCAAGATTCCCGCGATTCGCGCAGTAAACTCTTGCCCTTTGTATTCCTTGTTTTTTGTCGCAATTTTATCGGAAGCGAAGTTAATAACTCCCTCGTGATCCGCTTCGTGATTCCAAGCTACAAATTTATAGATTTTATCGTTTTTTCGCTGCATTTTAATCCAGCTCGCTATCGTCTCGTTTTGCTCTTCGCTCGCTTCCGGCATCGCCAAGTAATCGAATTGTATGTTCTGAAGCTTTTTCAATACCTCGCCAAGCGTTTCGTCCGTTACAACATAGGTTGTCACTCGATTCGGATTCCCCCGAAACGCCAGCCGGATATAATCGATGGATTTCGCAGTATAATTTTTAGTTTCATCCACATCCGCAAGCGAACGATGGACGATTGGCGTTGTCTTTTGTGTTGAATCTTTGATCAAAAGTACGACCCGCCCACGCTCGGAGCGCCCAATCGCTGTTAATCCTTTGGATTTAAACTCAATTTGTATGCTCGGCATTCCAATTGTTGTTGCCATCTTATCCCCTTTCTATTATTGTTTGAATTTCTTTCATTTTTTCAATCTCGTGTAATCGGTTGGCTACTACCGCTTTCGTTTCATCGGTTGTGTCATAAGTCACAAACTTGTTGTCCTCATCCACAAATGACTTCGTAATGCTTTGTCGCCAATCAAATTCAATCAAAAAGTGTAAGTCCTGTTCCACAAACCGCGTTTGAACACCCTGATGAAAAGTAAAGGTCTTTTCATTATTAAGCCTGAAAGTAGGCAAAAAAATCGCCATCAGCTTGCCGCTCATCTCAATCGCTTCTGATTGGCGGTTACTTTGGCTGTAATAAATAATGTCCAGCGTCAAATTCCTTTGTTCATGCGTACTGCTGATGACCGTACTGGTGTCGGATACAACTTCTATGGAAAATGCAGGCAAACTTTTTTTGTCAATTCGCTCAAGATGCACTTTAGCAGTCGGCACCATCGTTTTAAGAACACGAGCAATTTCCTCGGTAATTTGAATTGTTTCAATTCTATTCATGAATCCTCTTTTCCGCTCGGCGTATCGCTTGTTTTATTCGAGCAGGCAATATCGCTTTCGCTCGCTTCTCTGCATTGGTAAGCATATATCTGCCCGGTCGAATTTTCCCTGTTGGTCTTCCCCACACATATTCCCGATGTCCATATTCCACATGTGCCGCATATTCCGTATTGTTTGTTACTTCAACGCGATATTCATTTCCATCTTTTTCAACACCGTCGGTGTGAAATGAGCGTTTGAGCGTTCCTGTTTGGGTTGGTGTGTTTTTTCGTGCATCCGTGATAACTTGTAGTCCGATGCGATTCATTTCTTTTTGAATTTCTTCATCCACATCTGATGCCAACGCACGGATTTGTCGGATATGCTCGTCCAATCCGGATGTTGTAATCATTATGCATCATCCTTTCGTATCAGCGGAATCTCATTGTGGGATGGGTAATGCACACCTTCACCGGCAAGAAAATCAATTTCAATTCCCTCTGTTCTTGCCGTGATTCGGTCGCCGGCGAGAATTTGAATCTCCGGACGCACAAACAAAATCGCAGCGTACTGGATGCTCTGCGTCGTGTCGCTTTGTCCTTGGAAACTCCCTTTCGTGAATGACACCGCACAAGTAACATCCCGGTAGATTTCTCTCATTTCAAAATCATCAAAGTGTGAATTAGCAACAGGCGCAGGTCTTATCACCGTGCAAGTATGATTGTAGGTCTTTGCCAAAATATCCGCTTCCTTCATATCGTCCTCATCTTTGCAAATCGAGCAAGCTGAGCCGTAAAGCTGTCGAAGATATCCGCACCCGCATTCGTTTTTGCTCCGGATGCGTATTTGATTTCCGTATCGCCGCGCTTGATAGATTCAATCGCCCCGCCGCCTCCGCCTGCCGATTGGCTTTCTTTGTACTTTGTAGCGACCATCTCCACAATGACCAGCTCCATCTCCGGCGGAATATCATCCCGATTGCAATAATTCATCGCCTTTTGTTTTGCCATTTCAAGGTACAAGGATAACAACTCATCCGAGTCATTATCCTTGATTCCCAGTAACAACTTTGCCTTATTTAGCATTTTTCTTTGCTCCTTTACCACTCTTTGGCGTTTCATCAGTGGATTCTTGCGCATCGTGCTCCGTGCTTTCGCCTGGAGAAATTATCTCATCCGTTGAGCTTGGCGCGGCATCTGCTTTGCCGCCTTTGGATTTTTCGCCGATGAGCTCAAATCCTTTCAGGATGAGCTCATCTTTTTTGAGCTCATCCGTAGTCTCCTTGATAATATTATCTTTCTGAAGTCTATACATACATCCTCCTATGCTTTCGAGCTGGCAAATATGGTAACCGCTTGATTTGCTTTGACCCAAAGCTCATGGTACTTTCTGTAGTCAATCTTCCACGCATCCGCTTGCTGGTTGGTATCCGGCTCAAAGATTCTGAGCTTATCCTGCTTGCATACTGCAATCGGTACTCGTTTCGGTACGATGATCCAGTTAATGTCCTTTGCTCCGGAATCCGGCACCAAACCACCCGCTTCTTGTCCGCCGGTTTTTCCGTCATTAGATTTGTACAATGTCTTAAATCTCGCCGACGGAACAGGCATAATCGGATTTTCATCCAAGCGATGTACCTGCAAATTGATTGCTCCTTTTTGGAAATTACCAATGTCCAATCTTCGGTTATTCTTGAGTGCTTCCGAAAGAATCGCTTTCGTATTTGAGGTCATCAGGATAACGACCTCTTCATTCGTTCCGATGATGTCCTTGACCGCAACGATGTGCTCCGTCAATTTTTTCAAAATCGTATCTTCTGCCGGATCATAATTTTCCAGCACCTGACTCTTCTTCTTTGCTTCCGCATAGAGTTTGGATAGTCTGTAACTATCAATCTCCGGGATAACTTGTGTTCGTTGAAATTCCGATGCCACCAACGACGCACTCACCAAGAAGTTGGTTTCATCCACATCTTGAGAGTCAAGATGGAAAGTTCTGCCTCGATCTTGAGTCATTTTCATCGTTTCGTATTTCAAGGTAACTGCCCCTTGGACGAATCCTTTGTCTCGGTCATAATCCCCAAGTCCTTGTAAGGATACACTTGGAATCTTTACCGTATCTCCACCGGTGTATTTCACATCGCCCGCATTGGCATCCATAAATCCGGTCACTAAGCCCATCATCATTTGTTGATCTAATTTATTTTGCAGAATCTCTGCATACTGTAAAGTGTTAATTGGCATTATTCTTCCCCTTTCTTATAGCCCGAAAATAGCATTCAGCTTCTCTTCGCCGCTGATTACAGTTTTGTTTTCCGCCGATGCGGACGGCGCGCCGCCTTTGAGTCGTTCATTCACACTTGCCTCCACCGCTTTATCAAAAGCGGCTTTGAAGTTTTGAATATTTGTTTTGGATGTTTCTGCATCCGCGGCGGTCAAAAATACCGCAAACGACGGATCGAGTTTTTCCGTCAATAGCTGTTTTGCCACTTCATTTTCCAACGCTTTTTTGGCAAATTCCGCCTTATCCTGCTCCAGTTTTGCGCGTTCCTTGTCAAGCTGTGCTTTCAAACGCTCATTTTCCGATAACTTCGCCAGTCTTGCCGCTTCCGCTTTTTCGTCTTCCAATTTTTGCTTGTACTCTTCTTCCCACGATGCTCTTGCGGAATCCAAATCCGCTTTTGCCTTACTTGCTGCTTCACTGAGTTTTTCGTTGAGCTGCTCCTCCGTGTAGGTGATTACTTCCGGCTTGGTTTCCGGTGCGGATGTTTCTGCCGCACCCCCATCCGGCTGTGCAAAAAGCTGTAAATTGATTTTTTCCATGATTTCCTCCTTATTTTTTGGTATTATAAAAGCGCCGAGAACGGCGCTGATACAACATTTTATTGGTTTTTGAACATTTGAAAAGCACCTTAGCTTGAGCCAAAGTGCTTTGTTGTTTGTTTTAGAAAATAATCTCCTTTGCAATCAGTTCTTCAATCAATCGGTCACTTTCGATGTCTCGCATAAACCGAACTCCGGCTTGCAATCCCATAATGAATCCGATTTGACCCAATGCCCGACCTCTCCCGTGAATCGCACCGGATAAATCGTTCTGTGTGTCGATGTCCAGTGTCAGCGTTGCTGTTTGCGGCTGGTTGAAAATCAACCTGTCCAGCAAAAGATTGTAATCAGCATTCATTCGCTCATTGCCTTCCAAATAGACTTCCGCTATACTCTCGACACTGTCCAGCCATTGAGCCAAGCAACTGTTTTGCTCCTCTTTGAATTTTTTCAAATCTGCCTGATACTGTATTTGTTGTTCTGATTTTCTGCCCATTTTATACTCCTCTCATTCTTCGATGATATCGTGCGACAGACGGAATACTAATCGTGTATCCTCGTCTTGCACATTCTCTCGATACTTCACTATAATTCGGCTTACATGCCGATAACATTTGCCTTACCATTGTGCGAATTTCGTCCGGAAACAAATCCACCTTGAGCGTGTGGAAAGTACCTACCTCGATTGCCCCATGAATACTGTACGGAGCAGGCAAGCCTTTTCGATTGATTTCAATCAGTTGTGCTACTTGCTGGGTCAACAGTCGTTGATTTTCGATAAGTTCGGCAACCAACCGACTGTCAACGCTCGGCTCATTGAGTTCATCTTTCATCTGATTGAATTTCTCAACATACCAAGCTGTGAACAATATCCCCTTTTCGCCCGTCATCTTGTTTCCTAAAAACTGACATCCTTTTTCGGTAATGAGATAGCATGGTTGTTCTTGTCCATTCCCTGCAATATATTGAGATTTCAAGAAATATTCGACCAGCGGAAAATTCCGCCCGTTCAAAATCTCGCTATATTTTCGGATATCCGCCAGCAAATCCTTGTGCTTTTTTTGCATTTGCTCGGCAACGATTCTACTCTCAATGGTAGTGGGAGTATATTCTTGAATTTCAAACATAAAATTCACTCCTTTGTATTGATATTCTCACAAAGAAGTGATAGAATAGATTTATCAATCCTTTGTGATTGCCTAGAGAGTAATTCGCTTGACTTTTCCAGAGAGAAGCAATTACTCTTTTTGTTTTTCCAAAGACTTGTCTAAAAGATTTACTCCTTGCATAATGGCATCAGTTCGGCTTTTTTGGAGCTTGTTAGCGCATTTCTCAATTAGGTCTAGCTCATCTTGCCTTAATCTAATGTTTATTTTTTTATCACGAGCATCATCTTTCTTAGGTCTTCCTGTTTTTGGACTCATTCCATCACCTCGCTTTTTGTCCTTGTATCAATTATAATTTGTGGGCGGACAAAAAGTCAAGAACTTTTTTCGTTTTGCGTGAAAAATTTTCAAAAACTGCATTCAAAAAGCACCTTGAACATTGCCAAAGTGCTTATTTGAAGCTTTACTCACCTATAACATTACATCATTCTAAACATCATTATCAAACTAGTTCTCAATCAAGCCAACCTGACGACTCTCCGATTTTTTTTTCCTCTTCGTAAATTTCTCTTAACACCTTTTCAGCTTTTTTTACCTCATCCGGCGCATTCTCCGGCAAAGGCGCATCTAATTCCAAGTTATTCTGTATTCGATATTCTCTTGATATTTCTGAGTGTTTTAGTCGTTCAGAAACACGATGCAAACTCAGCATCACTCACCACCTCCTAACAGCGATCGAATATGTTCACGGATAAAAGACACGATTTCAATATCTTTGTCGCGAATTGCAAAATACTCCGCCATCACCTCTCGAATTTCTTTACCTTTACCAAGCCTTAGCTCATTTTCAAAGCGTTCTATTGCATACCCCGAAAATTCAGTTCTTAGTTTTTCGTGATTGCTTTTATACAGCTTTTTAACAGCTCGCACAATAGGATATTCCAATCTCTCTTTAGCCCTATCATACGATACATTTTGATATTTGGCAATCCGTTCAATCAGTTCATGATGGTATTTATGCCCCAATTCATGCAATATCATTCCCTGTTCATCAGCCCGAGCAAAGTAACCTTTGTTCTCTTTCATTATTTTTCTTACAGATTCTCGTGTTGTGAACTTCTTGTTCAAATAAAGTGTGTTGTTGTAATGTGCATATCCCGCTATTTGCGTATAAGCTCCGTATTTCTCAAAATCAACAATGGCAATTCGTGGCATCTCCATGCTTTCCGGCAACATTTTTTCAATCTCTCTACATAATCTATAGTTGAGCCGAACCTGTTTGTTTCCATCTTTGCCTTCGACCCACATATCAAGGTTAATTCCGGCAACCTTGTAAACTTCAACATCCGCAACTGGAGACATAAATCGAATTTTGTCCTTTTCATCCAAAATGACAGGATGTGCAAATATGGGGTCTTTGCCGTCGTTGATGTATTTTTTGTACCACTCTTCATAATTCATATTGCTCGGCACGCTGTAACTCTTGCCATCCGCTCCCTTAGCAATTCTTGTGCCGTCGTTCCAAGTCGGATCATAAATCCCGGTGGTGCTTCGGCAATTCGGGTGCATCGGCGGATAATTCTTACCGACCACCGCTTCGGATACTTTGAATCGTTTAAGGTCAAGGCTTCGACAGATGGACGATGTCTTGACATCGAGCGTTGCAATAAATTCATATTCTTCCACTTCCAAACGCTCATATATTGCTTTGTCCGCTTGCCCGTGAACCCACGCCGTTTCGGTTCGAATCAATCGCTCAGCCGCATATTTGTAATCTTTGCCAAGCTCTGCCGTTACATCCTTGGTCATCCGCTGGATGGATGCTCCTGTTAAAAGATGATGCGCCATCATTTGTTTTAATTTCCTCGAAACATCGTACTGCCTTTTCCAAATACGCTCGGAGTAGTTGGAACCCGACCACGGAAGAGAGAGTGTGTCATAAAGCATAACCGGATCAATCCGTACTTTACTCGCTTCCATAAGAGCCAGTACTTTCGGGTTGGAGTCTTTGTAAAAATCATACATCGCAGTGTAATAACTTTGTTGATATTCCTTGACCAAATGCTCTCTTACTTTGTCGTCCTCAACATAAGCGAGAGTAGTCATCTGCATCGTAATTTGTGATTGCAAAGCTTCCAGGCGATTGATTCTCGTTCTTGCAGAGAAGAACTCCAGCTCCATCATCAAAGCCTTTGCCTGCTCCGGATGGCTATCTTCGAGCACCGCAATTTGAGCCATATACTCTTCCAATGACATTTTCCATTTAGTAACTTCATTCGGCGTAAGCATTCTAAAGAGCTCCGCCGCCGGAATCTTTCCGGATTTTGAAAGTCGAGCGAAAAACTTAGCAATTTCATCATTGATGGAATCCGCTGCCTTTTGGTAGGCTTCTTTCATTTCTTGATGAACTCTTTTCGTGTTCTTCTCCGAACGCAACATCGATTGAACTTGCCGCTCCCGCCAATATTCTCTACTCGATTTGCTCATGTTCATCCTCTTGTAAATTATTATACTCATCTAATCCTATTGATTCAGCTTGATATTTCTCTATTTCGTCTTTAGCTGAAGCAATAAAAGGAAGTTGCGACAATAATGTTTCCTTTGATACAATTGGCAGCAAGTTTTGGATTGTTTGGCTGAGTTCATATACATTTTGCGGCAAGGTATTGCTGAACGAGATTTCAATATCCGTGTATTCGTCAATACTTTTTGTGATTTTAAGAATCGCAAAGAACAGTTCCAGTCGTCGTTGCAATCCGTTTCGGAATTTACGCTCTTTGGATGCCCTAACCTGCTCCATGGCAAGCAATTTATATCGGAGCGAAACTCCCGAAAGATTCGAGCCGAACTCTTTGTCCGTCATATCCGGAGTTGCTGAAAACTTATGGATATCCTGTTTGAGCCTTGTTTTGTAATTTTCAACCCACGCATCATTGACTTCTTTAACAAGCCAGCCCGCTTGCCCTTTTTCATTAAGCAGCAGGACGCGGTCTTTTTTCATCTTATCGATATCCTTGTCTTCCGTTCCAGATAAATTAACAAGCATCAAATAGGCGTCTGTAAACTGTTCCATATCGTTGATGGTATTGCTTTGTGCCAAATCATAAGCATCCACCAGCGAAAGCACATGCTCAAAATCACCAAGTTCTTCCTGATTGTTTTTGTATTCAACCACCGGCACATCGCCGAAGTAATGAACCTGTTCTCTCTCAAGCGTCATCGTGTTATCCGATTGCTTGTAGTAATAGATTTTTTCTTTGGTATATACCTCGATTTTTCGAACGACTTTCCCGTCAATCTTGATTGTGTAGTATCGCACAGCATACTTCATCAGATTTTCAATCGTATCGCCATAAACCACAAACATTTCATCTGGCTGAATACAAGCAAGGCGCGGTTTGGAAAAAGAATCCGTATAAAGAATTTCAAAACCTTTCCCCTTGATGCTGCAAGTCTTGGCAAGTTCCAAGTTGTGCGCCGCTTCATCCGCATAGTCAAAGGATTCGATGATTTTTTCCAAATCCTTATCTTTTCCATCCGCCTTGTTGCTGTATCGAATACTCTGTCCGACAAAATATCCGACCAACATATCGACAATATAACGAGGATAGGCATTGACCAGCTTGTAATTCGGCTTATTCTTTTCTTTTGCAGTTTTTAGAATGTCGTGCTGTCCTTTATAGTATCGTTCCAGTTTTTGGAATCGCTCGACCTGTTTTTGATGTTCTTTGATAAATCCTTCAATTTCTTTCAGGTCGTATTTATCTTTTGCACTGCGAAACATAAGTCCTCCTGTAATCTATAATCCCAATAACGATTTAGCAAACGAACGAAGTCTTTGTTGAAGCTTCACTTCGCCATTTACCACTTCAACAATTCCGGTCAAAGAATCCGGCGCGTCATCGTGCGCATTCTTGCCTTTTCGCTGATATTTCATCATCGCTTTGTAAAACTCCGGATATTTTCTTTCCCATCCTTCCGGCATAATGACCTGCTCCATAACATTCGTTGCATTAACCAAAATACGAGTTTTTTTATTCTTGCTTTGATGAAACCAAGTAACCATTGCCAGCTTGTTTAGAAACTTTGTTTTGAGCAAACTTTCCACATTACGAGCGAAACCGCGACCGCCGTTGTTCGACTCAATCGCAATCTCGCGCACCTTGTGCTGATGGATTCGCCTTGCCGTTTCCGGCTCCGTTTCTTCCATCGGTGCATCGGTATAGTAAACATCCAAGATATATGCGTACTTGTCGATAATGCCGGCGGAAATGGAGCATAAAAAATCCGCGCCCATATCCGCGGTATCGGTGTAGTTGATGATTCGCTCGAATCGTTCAAAGTCCATCATCTCCGGATCATAAGTTTTGAACTTGCCGTAAAGCGCACCTTGTTTGTCAATCGGTTGCTGCATATAGTTTGCCTGAAAGATTTCTTCATCAATTCCTCGTCTTTTGTCTTCAATCGCCTCAAGACTTAATATCTCCTCACAAAGCGGCAAGCCGTCTTCCGATAAAACAGGCATTTCTAAAACAAAGCACTTATCCGGAAACTCCGCAATGATTTTGCCCGCCAAGTCATCACTTGCCCATCGGGTCATGATGATAATTTGAATCGCTCCTTCGACCATACGGGAGAGGAAAGTATTTTTGTACCAATCCCAATGTGCTTCTTTTACTCGTTCATTGACCGCCTCTTCCTTGTTTTTAATCGGGTCGTCAATGATACCGATATTTCCGCGCATGCCCGTAATAGAACCGCTAAAAGAAGTTGCCAAATACGACATGTATGCTCCCTTGAGTGACCACAAATCCATCGCACCGTCTCCGTCTTTGATTTGTAAATGTGGAAAAAAACTGGTCGGAACATAATAATCGAGGTCGCCGAGGATTTCTTTATCCTGAATCATTTCCCGAACCGTCTTGGCAAATCTTGTCGATAGCGTTTGGTTGTAAGATACGGTAATCACCTGATTTTTAACATCCTGCCCGAAAATCCACGAAGCAAACATTCCGGCGGTGTATGATTTCCCATGCCCCGGCGGAAGATTGACGATGAGAAGCTCATAAGGCTTTCCTGTCTTTTCGTTAATCAGTGTCTTTTCGTACATCGCTTGGAGCGCGTTGCACAATATATTTTGAAAACCTCTCGATTCTCTAAAGAAAGCGGGATTCATCAAGTTACAATACTTTCTAAAGTCATGCTTTGCGTCTTCGATGTTTTGATTCCGAAGTAAAACCAAACTTTCCCGCTCCGAGCCCTTAAGATGTTGCTCATTATCTTGAAGTGCTTGTTTCAGCAATGCTTTGCTATTTTTTTTCTTGCCCAAATAGATACCCCCTTTCCTTATTTTTTATTTTTTGCAAAATAAAAGAGCCTTAAATTTCAATTTTAAGCCCCTTTTGTCGATATGTTGTGACGGATAACACTCCCAAAAATTCTAAAACGAATTTGAACGGCTTTTGAACGCTTTTTAACAGAAATATATCGCTCCTAAAACAGCCTATTTTGCCCCAGCCGAAAAAATATACCCTAAAAAGCGAAATGGGCGTGCTTCGCCACCCGGATTTTAATGTCCGGTTGTCATGTATTCTGTCCGACGATTCTCTTCATGGGGACGAATCAACCCATGTCCTTCCTCGTCATCCTGTTCAAATTGACACGATAGCGTAATTTGGTGTATTTCTCCTGCCAAGTCAATCTCAAATACCGCTCTTTTTTGTCGCTTTTGAATTTCCTTTATAACTGCATCCACACCATGAATACTTACTGCGTCGCCTTTAGTCACATTTTCAAGTTTAATCAATTCCGTATGCGCATCCAAAAATCGAATGAACTTTGCTTCATCGCCGGACAATTTTGTCGGATTACCTTTTTCGCCTAAAAACCGAAGTACATACTCGTTTTCCAAAATGCGATGATAATCTTTCGGCGTTAATTCTTCCTTATCAATAAAAAGGTATGAACTGAACAAAATCCTAAGTTTTGTGTGCCACTTCCCTTGTCGCCGCTCGAGACGATGCTCCATTGGCACAACTGCCGAATAACCTTTCCTTAATAATCGATTCTTCGCTTTAAATTCCGACATTGGTCGGAGCTGAACAACATACATTTATTTTCTTCCTCTATTATTTTTATATTTTCTACGATATCTCTTCACATTTAGATCCGTCTCGTAAGCAATGTTTAGTTTTTTATAAACTAAATAAGGAACCGCCAATAAAATCGCAATAAAAAATAATATAGAAAAAATTACCATCAAAAACATGCTATAGATTCTCCTTATCTCAAAACCAAGCCTATTATATCTCATCCTTTTTCAAATCCAAGAATTCCACCACTTTGGAATAAAGTTCCGGCGCTTCCTTCGCCATCGCACTGAACACCAGTTCCTTGACTGCCTCAAAACCTTGTCCCAATGTATCCTTATTTTCCAAATCCACTTTCGATTTGTACGCTGCCGCCCGAATGAGTCCATTGACATTTTTCAACATCTTCTCCGGTTCAATCTCCGACCATTGTTCACTACTCATATTTTGAATTGCTTCCAACATATTATGTGAAGTAAGCCGCACAATCGCTTCCGTCGTATCAAGCTGTGGATACTTTTCCATCTCTTCCATCAGCACCCTGAAATTTTCCTGAGCAATTTTAATGCTTTGCAGATTCGCATTCAGCGTTTTTGCATGACGGCAAACCGAAGCAATAGAAATGTCAAAATCATTTTCTTTGATGAAGTCCACAATGTCGCTGTATTTCTCGCCCGCCATCATCATCTGTTCAACTGCGTCTTTCAACGAGGCAGGCAGCCTGTCAACCTTAGAGTGCTTTCTGTTCTTAACCATAAGCACCTCCTAAATCTCTACCGCTTCATCTTTGATAAACCCAAGCGCCAGTTTGATTCCCGATGCCGAGAGTGTCGCTTCCGCATCCACAATCTTCGCCTTTTCCGTTGTAATCATTTCTTTTGAAAATTCATCCCGAATTTCAATATATCCGGCTCGTTCAAGATACACGACCGACTTTTGGAAATCCGCCGGATTGATAGCCGTCAGCGCTCGTTTCACTACATCCAATCCGACATACTCACCTTCCAATATATTGATTGTCCGGATAATCCGCCCGTTGTTTTCGGCAAACTCTCCGGCAATGATTTTTCTTTTAATATCTTCCGTATTCATGCTTTAACTCCTACTTTCCACAACTTCCCATATCCAGTAAAATATCAGTAATACGCTGAATTTTATCTTCAATTCGGCTGTTCGCCACGATAAAATCTTCCTTACTTACATTCTTATCATTGATAGTTGCAATCTTGTCTTCTATTTTCTCAAGCTTTTTCATTACTTCCGAATTTTGCTCCTTAAAATGTGTTTCCAGCTCCGTTTTTGCACTTCGCAAATCACCTTTTGTTGCGTAATCCTGCTTAATGTAATTTACTTCTTTCTGGTTTTCGCCCATCTCTGTTTGGATGTCCTTCAGGTCGTCTTTCGTGGCATAATCTTTTTTGATTCGGTTGACTTCCCTTTGGTTTTCGTCCACCTTCGTATCCGTCTTTTTCAAAAAATACGCCAACAGCCCCAAAATCGTTCCCACGATTAGCCATAGCAACCTCCCAATAATTTCCGCTTCCATTCTTCCCCGTTCCCTTTCTGTTGATTTCTTTTTTTCTTCGTTACTCCTATTTTATCGCACAAAAAAACACCTGCAAAATGAAGCGTTTCACTTTAGAAACATTCCACTTACAAGTGTTTTACACTAACATGTTATCACAAAACTCTTTTTTCGTCTACAAGAGTTTATATCAAGCACTGTTTTGTCTCGTTTAGATTCTAAATTTAACAATATTATCTGTTCTTTCTTCTTTGAGCGTTCCCTCTTCCAAAAAACAATACTGCTCAATTTCCTCTGCTCGGCAAGCAATTTGATTTACAATTTCAGATGGAGTTAACACATTGTGATTTAAAATCAATTCAATTGCTTGTTTTTCCATCAAAGGGACTTCTTTAGGAATTGCATCGTCCAAAGGCTCTTTTCTCCAATATCTTTTCATGGTCATTTGGTCTTTTAAATACTTTATTTGATTCGACGAAAATAAACCTAATTCTTCACAACGATAAATCATGCTGCTTATGGAAGTTAACCACTTCTTTTTGAGAGTAATAAAGTGATTTATAGAAGTAGAAAAAATATCCTCTTCAAACTTTACCCTAGGTAAAAGAAAAGCTCCGGCAAATCTGTCCGCTTCGTTTTCTAACACCTTTTTCGTTGCCGGATTCTCAAAATCTGATTCATCAAAGGAATCTGTATGCATCAATATATGACCTAATTCATGAGCAATATCAAATCGAATCCTTGCATTACTACTCTGAGTATTCCCCAAAAAAATATATGGTATATTATCTAGTACGACAGAAAACGCATCTATTTTACCGAGACGCAAATCCATTTTTGAAATGACTACGCCTTTTTTTTGCACTACATTTGTGAGATTTTGAATAGGGGAATTAGCTAACTTCCAATGCCTTCTTAACTCTTGAGCGTACTGTTCAATTGTCTCATTGTCTAATGGATTAATTCCGTCACCCAAATAATCTATAATAGGGAGATCCGGCTTCGGAAAATCAATATAAGTCGCTAAAAAACTATGAATGTCACTAAATACTTTGATTTTTTCTATTGCCGATTCCATATCCTTTTTTTTAGCAGTTTTTTTGCTTCTAAAAAACACAACCGACGCTTGCGCTTCTTCAGACACAGACTTTCTAAAAAAATCTACCGGATACTTCAATATCCGAGACATTTCATTCAAAACACCCCAGCTAGGTTCAATCTTCCCTGATTCATATTGAGAGACCGCTTGTCTGGTGACTCCTATCAAGTCAGCAAGTTCAACTTTAGAAAACCCCCTAGATATTCTCGCTTGCTTAATTCGCTTTGGAACAACCTTCTTGTTTATTAACATACTACTTCACCACACTCTATTTTTGATTGCCACTTAATTGTTTTCCAACTTTTACCAAATCGTCTTTCAAACCCACAATGTACTCCTCTTCTGACATCATTGGCTTGAATGTTTCTTCATCAAAAAGTTCATCAAGTAAATTTTGTCTGTGTATAATATTTTTGAAATCCTTATCCGGGAAAATTATACCCAAGTGGGAAAATTGCATATCTTTTACCCCATATCCAATAATTCCATACATCCCTTGTTCAAAAAAGTTACCCGCATTGATGATATCCATTTCAATTTGTCCAAATCCTTGATTCCTTTGAGCTAAATTCTTTTTATACTTTGCTGCTCTTGGAAGAGTCGATCCACCATCAGTTCTTGCAATCGTTAAAATGTGATTTTCAGGAGAATGAATAGTCAACACTTTATTATTATACGGTCCAAGTTGTAAAGGAGTACATTTATATGACGAGTTGCCCATTTGACCAAAGTCACCAAAAACCTTATTCATAGCAAATTGAACTAATAACTTCTCTATCCCGCTCTTAACTAAACAACCTCCATCAAAAATTTCACTCTTAGAAAAAATTTCTCTACAAGCATTTAAAGCCAATTTTGAACTTTTAGCAGCATCCTTACAAAAAGATTTACAAATAATATTCAAACGATCACCCCTTTTTTATTTATTTGTAATAATTATATACTTTTTACCTAAGTTATGTCAACTATTTTTTACATTTCTATATAGAAGTGTAAAGTAAAAAAGAGCAGTTACTCCTGCCCTTCTTCGAATAAACTGATTTGATTTTTCTTGCAATACCTTGAGTGACAATCCGAAGAATCCACCACATTACGAATCGCACGAACGGACAGACCATACCTTCGAGCAAGCTCCGCATAATTACTACCATTAAACTCTTCTAAAATCTTCCTGTCTCGGAGACTCCTTGTAATGGTATCCAGCTTCGCGATATAGATAGACTGTCCGCCGAAATACTCCACTAATCGTTTATACACCTCAATACCCACCAATTCAAGAATACCTTTTTGTTCCTCAGATAAATCCCCTGGCTCAATTTTTTCCCATAAATCCATCCCCCTCACCTTCCTTTTCCAAACTGCGCACATACCGCTTCAGCTGTTCAATCAAAAACCATAACTTTTGCCCGTCCACAAAACGAAACGGGTCTTTCGGATGCGCATCCACTTTGCAATTCTTCTTAATCGCTCCACACATGCGCTCCCCCGCACTCACATCAGATGGTGATAATTCTGCAATCCGATACATCAGCGCCCAAGCCTTTTTAATCTGCTCCTCATCAATTCGCCCACCATCGCTACTACCATTGACAATCCGGTCTATCTCCTGATGCACTTTGAAATACTCACTGCGCGTCAGTTTTTTAATGCTTTCTTTCCCGGTCAACCGTCTTACAATCAAATGTAACTCATCCTCATCCGCATGACGATCCACCAAACCGCCAACAGAAGCCATTGCGTATAGCGATTTAATTTCCCACGAGCGAATCATTTCTACTCTTCTCTTATTCATATATTATATTTCATACACCTCGTTTCTCGGAAATCTAAAACCATTCAAAACACTTTGTTATAAGGCGATTATTTTTCCAGTTATAAATCAAACTTTACATCCCCCTTAGACGATAATTATACTTCAGCGGATTCTCGCCTGCTTTGACAAAACAGGTTTTCATATAATACTTCCCGGTCTTCGCGCTTTGTGTCATTTCCCGAAGCCGTCCGAATACCGCCTCACTCAACAAATTCACCAGCTCGCCATAATACTCACTGCTGAAAATAATAGGCAGCTGCTTTCGATAACGATAATCAATGACGCCATACATCTCATTCACCCAACTCGCATTTCCTCCGTCCTTACATAAATCATCGATAATGAGAATATCCGCATGATAGAGCTTATCACGGATCTCATTGACCTTGTCCTTGTTGTCCGCCGAATTGTAATACCCTAGCCATTCTTTAAAAGAAGATATCCAGTTAAAAAATACCGGGAGAGCCTTAGTTTCATCCAGCAATACTTTCGCAATCGCTGTAATTAAATGCGTTTTTCCAAGACCACTCGTCCCACAAATTCCCAAACTCGGTGCACCCACCAGCGAGCCTTTTCGTTCATAATACTTTACCAGTCCCCTTGCATACTCCTCACACATCCGTTTAATTTCTAAAATCTCCGGCTCCACATTTTCGCCAAAAGCATCAAATGTCTTGCGCTGAATTTCATCGCTGATATTACAACTCTTCATCACCCGAGCCAGCCTTTTTTGTGCAGCACATTCACAAACAACCGCCTTATCATCAATCAACAAGATTTCTTGATCCTTACAAATAGGACAATCATACTTTTTTTCCGATGGCATCGGCTGCTGCTCGGTTTCTCTCCGCCAAACTTTTTGCGCCGCTTTCAAGCGCTCGATCATCCCCTCGACATCCATGCCCAATTCCCTCTCTTTCTAAATTCCGAATAATCCCGCGCGTGTACTCTTCACGCATTGTAGGATACTTCTCAATATGAATTTTTAAAGCTCTTAAAACAATATTTTTATCATATTTTAAGAAATACTCCAGTTGCCTTTTCCGGATACTTTCCGACAACTTCCCCGACTTTCTTGTCCACCTGAGCATTTCAAAGTATTTCTCAATAAACTCCCGTTCCTCTTTGGAATACCGTTCCATAGCTACCACCTGCTTTCCGATTTAATATGCTGTCTTTGGCATGCCGAAAAAATATAATTTTTCAAACCCAAATGCTCTTTGCGGCGCTCATTTAATAGTGCCATTTCCTTTTTATAAAGAAGGTAGGCATCACACCTGCTATGACAACCTACCTCCCTCAATTCACAATTTTTACATGGCACTTTCATCATCCGACTTATCCTTAAACTTCGTTCCAAAAGCCAAAATTTCTTCCACAAAAATCGCCCGCTTCAACTTTTCTAAATCCACTTCATCCGTTCCAAAGAACCGACTGACCAGCTCCCAGTTTTTATGCTCCTTAATGATATCCAGTTCTTCCTCCAAATCATCATCCTGCGCACCCATGCTCTCCAAAAGTTCCTTGTCCTTGATATAATCCCCCTTCAACTTTTTGAGTGCCGTTTTTTTCTGCTTTTCATCCAGTCCCAAACCGGACAGCAATTCATCCAGATTATGCTCCTTGAAATTACCTTGATAAAGCGCGATGATAGCTTGTTCAAAATCCTTGCTGCTGAACTTTATCTTCTCTTCAATCTCCCGCTTGACCTTTGAAAATACCATATCCCCGAACAACCCTTGAAGCATTGAGAAATCATCAATCGTCAATTTATTTTTATAAGCCAAATTGGCAGCGCCGGATGTCGTATCCACCTCAATAAATTTCAAATTCTTATTCTCCAGTTCCTGAAACAAAACACTTTGAAGTTCCGATTCAATGAGTTTCTTAGTCCTCGTCATCTCCTTTATCTTACTGTCCAAATAACTAAGCTCCTGCATTCCCTTTTCAAACTGCGCTTGGTTAATCATTCTGACCTCCTAACTTCTCAGCAATCCGCTCGGCACAACTCTTACAAACGAGCAAACCATCCACTTTCATTAATTCTTCTTTTGTTCTGCACAAAAAACACCTTCCCTGCGTTCGAATCAGCCAAATATTCCCATTACCTTCCGGTACGATCTCATATCGGTCACCCGCCGAAATCCCGCAATCTCTTCTTAAATGTGCCGGAATCGTAATACTTCCACTTTTCCCAATCTTTTTTTCGTTAATCATTTTTATCCTCCTTATTTTCCGCTCCATTCATTCCATCCATCGTTTCAATCATTTTTTGTGCCACCGCCGCCACTTGACTTATTTCATCAATTCCAAGCCGACAATCAATCTGTAAATCTTCAAGGATGTCATACGCCCTTTTGAAATCATCATGCTTTACGGCATCCCATATTTCTTGAATGTCTCCCTTTGCCGTTTCAACCGCCTCCATCAACTCGTCCATTTCTTCCAGGAGCACCGCATAACCTTCATGCATAGAGTTAAAAAGTCCCCCATGCTTTTGTTTTGCATAATCCACCTGAGCCTTAATCAGTTCCAACACCGGATTATCCATAATAACATCCCCGGCCATCAAATAACTGCTTTCATGCTCCAAATAATCATACAGCCTCTGCGAGCGGAAATTATTCATAATCCACTCTACCAGCTCCAACATCGCTTCATCCTTATCTTCGCCCGCTTGCACCAAATTGATACAAGCCTTTACTTTATCCTCAACATCCTTTTTATCCAGCATGTTGATATCGACTAAATCCAAAATCTCACCTTGACACATCCTGTCCTCCCTTTCGTTTGCATCTTCAAAAAAATTTGGAAATGCTTCCTTTAATAAGACCGCCTCTTTATCATCTTCCTGAACAACCGGCTTTTTTCGACTACTGGTAATAATCACCTTACACCCCCTACAAATTCATATTCATATGCTTCGCCATCCCAACCAAGCCTTGATACGAATAATCGCCATTATCACACGCATTGCTAAACAAATTCATTGCACCGCGAATCGCCTGTTTGCTTTGCGCAATCCCCAGCAAAAATTCCAATTCCATTTCACAATCCGCCACCAGAGGAAACAATAACTGCATATCCGACAACTGCACATCCCGCGTGGTAAAAATCGGCTTCTGAAGTGTCCGATTGGCAATCTGCTCAAACACCGCATCCTGTTTCCCGCCGAACTTACTGATGGTCGTCGAGTTCCCAACAAAACAAATGCCCAAAGTCTGTCCCCTATCCGAAAAATAATCCGAAAAACCGCGAAGCGTTTCAATTACCTTAATCGACAAATGCTGCGCTTCATCAATCACAATCACTTGACCATCTCGAAGCTTTTCAAGAATACTGCTATACATATCATCATTCGTTTTCGCCTGAATACCCAGTTGCTTACAAATCGCCCGAAGAATCGGCTTGACTGTGTTCAAACAAGGATTCGATGTAATCCAAATCGTCGAACTCGCATTCTCCTTTGCAAACTTGCGAATCGCTCTGGTCTTACCAATTCCCGCATCGCCACTGACCGCTAATAGACCGCCCCGCATTTGGCAATTCCGGATATATCGCTGCACCTGCTCACTGATAGAAGTCGGTACATATTCCATATCCTGTACGAGCGTCCTCGAACTAGCTTCCTGCTTTAACTCAAAATACTCAATCAGCTTGTTAAACTGCTTTTCAACATCCCCCTGATACTGTCCGCTGATAAGTGCCGATACAATCCCTGCACCGATGCCGATTTGCTTTGCCGCTTTGTTTTGTGACCCGGTTTGACGAGACAACTTTTCAAATTCTTCAATCGCCCATTGCTGCTTTTCTGTATATTTCACTACATTCTCCTTCCCATCCTGCGCATTTCGATTTTGTCCAGCTGCGACTTCAACATTTCAGCCGTTTTGAAAAAAGGACAATCATAATCCTCAGTCAAACAATACACCTCTTTCAATCCATCACATCGTTCACCTTTAAACATCACACACTTACGAATATCCAAAAATCCATTTTTAATATATCTTCTCGGTTTCATTCAAGCCCCTTTCTTCGAGCGATATTTTGATTCATCCTTGCGATATCAATCGACACCACATTATCCGTTCCCGTTCTCACCTCACGCCTTTTCAGCAAATCCTGCGGTTCTTCCTTACCGATACGAATCGGCTCAACCACAGCGCCTTGTTTAATAAACATTTCCTTTTTCCTTTTTTGCGCCCGCTCCACACTCAGAGCTAAAATATCAATCTTCGTATGCGCCGGCAGACCATCCGAAAGTGATTTAGCATAATCCTTAACCATCTTTTTCTGCGCTGCCAATTTCGCATTTGCATCTTTGACCGCATCCTTGTCATCAAAGAACCTTAGTACCAATTCGATATCCGCATTCCAAGTATCCAAATAACGGTCATCCTTGTCATACACCCGTACCTTCGCAAGATTTGTCGGGTCATATCGAACATACACTTCCTTATCCAAATGCCACACCGTATTGTGACCGGAATACCAAATCTTTTCTCCCGCAATCGTAATGAACACGCCCTTTCGCTTGACCTTTTGATAACCACTCGTTCGCATGAGTAGGAATTCCAAATCCTCTTCCTTACAGATACGATGCTTTGTTTGGTCGATTTCCTCATTCCAAACTTCAAGTTTAGAATAATTACGATACTTTCGCTTCTCAGCACCGCCATACGGTGCCATATTCTCATAGTCAATCAAATCATCCATCACCGCACGCAATTCCGAATCCGTTGTGATTTCACCATTTTTCAGTCGTTTTTTGACACTCTCTGGACGCTCCAAAATATTCCCACCGATATACGAGCTGAAATTCTTAGAAATATTATTCTTAAAATTTAAGAAAAAGCGTTCAATATGCTTCGCCCGTGCATTTTGTACCTTTGCCCACCGAGCCACAATCCCCAGCTGATTCAAAATCGTCGGCGGCACCTCATGCCACTCATCACTTTTTCGCCTTCGATTTCCCTTGCCACCGATATCTTTCACCGTAAATTCCCGCCCATTGTCAAACAAGATTTCTTTCGGCACACCGAACTTCAAAATACCCATCCGAAGTGCAAAAATCGTACTCTGACTACAAGGATTATCCGTCAAATTCCAACCGGTGATGACACCCGATTTCGCATCCATAAACGCCGTCAGGCTGAGACGATGCGTCCGCTCCGTTCCATCATCATATTTCGTCAATACATCCAGCGTGTGGTTGTCCGCTACCCAAACATCATTCGCACACAAATCATCATAAGTCCGCTCGATATACTGCAAACATTCATCCGTCATCGACTTCTCACCCTTACGCATCAGCGTAGTGATAACCTTCGGGATCTGCGCTTTATATCGCCTGCGAAACGATGCTTCCGATGGAAAATTAGCTGCAAACTGAGGATAAAACTTCTCAGTCCAAGTGAGCGTGTCCTGATAACTTTTCGTAAAACAAGGCTGTCTATCATCGTGATAAAACCATAAAAAAGCTTGCCAAACTTCATCCGAAATACAACTTTGACCTTTGTTCCACGCTCCACGGTCATCCAATAAATTGACATAATCTTTTTCTTTGTAATACGAATACTTTCGATACAAAATCTGCCGAGATACATCCAGTTGAATCCCTTCTTTTCGCAGTCGAAACTTCTCCGCTGTGATAAATTCATCGTCCAGCTCTTTTGTCAGTCCATACACTCCCCGCGCTTCCTGCCACCGCGCCAAAATATCACACCACAGCGCAATCGTCTGTCGCTCCTCTTCAGTGCAGTCGCCCAAATAATCTCCTTTGTACTCCTTACGAGCCCTCGACTTCTTGCCGTCCGAATTTTGCCCCGCACATCCCGATATTTCAATGC
This sequence comes from Filifactoraceae bacterium, assembly GCA_041853585.1. Lineage (GTDB taxonomy): Bacteria > Bacillota > Clostridia > Peptostreptococcales > Filifactoraceae > JAUNKE01. The sequence goes on along the minus strand of JBGZSM010000013.1, from coordinate 3,739 downwards.
CAAGTCCGGCATAATACTTTACCTTCAATTTTTCATCCAAATCCGCCGGGTCAATTCGATATTCCTTTCGATTGTTCGCCGGATTCTCACACTCTACGGCTCGAATATTCCCTTTTTTTATTTCACTTTGAATATATCTTTCACTGCATCCTTTTAATGTAGCCACTTCTTTAACGGTAAGCATCCATCTTTGCCCCCTTTCCATCAATTTTCCTCTATTCAATTTGATTTTTTTATGCTAGAATAGTCTTGTGATATTTTTTGAATGCCTTTTGACTGGTTACCCCCTGGTCTGAGGCTTTCTTTTTTTGTCAAAAAAGTTATTGTTCGCCGCAAACAGAATTCCAATCCCGACCAAACACAATCCGCCGACGATAGACGCAAACAGCTTCCCGCTCGCCGCAATGCGCAGCATCAAGAATCCATACCCGCCAAGCAACCAGTTGATTACCCATCGCCGACCACTTTCATTCATCCGGCAACTTTTCTTCTTTCTTGCCTTCCGTTCGTGATAATCAATAATCTTAAATCCTGAATAATCCATATCTATTACCTCCTGAAAATTACTTTTTTTGAACATCTATTGCCGAAGATACCTCTTTATATCCACAAAGTTTTGCGAATTCTTCAAGTGCAGCAATCCCATCACTTAACTGTCCGGATAAAATACACCAAAGAAGATATCTAATCAAAGTTCGGTAAAGCATTTTGCCGAGCTTTTTCTTCGCTACATTCATCTGTCAAGCCTCCCATATCTCTCACTGTTACTTGTTTGCAAAACCTTACACCGCTGCGGGAGTCATCCCGCATCCCACTATGCCGCACATACTATTCAATCGTTGCTTCACTTCTGCAATCTCAGATTCTGCATATTCAATCGCCTTTTCAAGATGTTGCACCTCTTTTTCAAGCGCCAAACATCCATTCCACAATGCCGTTCTTTCCATCGACCCAGCTTTTGTCTTACTATTCATTTTTCTGAGAGTCTCGATCGAGTCGTTATACTGCTTATACATTCTTTTAAGACAGCCTAAGTCCTTTCCATTCTCATCAAGCCAAGCTTCCAACTTAATCCTTTCTTCCATTTCAATGCTCCCTTCCCGAAATTCTTCAGTCACTGTTTTTTGTATAAAAGAAGTCACTTTTTCATACAATCCAACATCCTCTTGTATTATACTGTCCGAATCTTTTTTATGGCTCATCGCATCTCCTTTACAATCCCAAAACCTTTTTAATCGGTTCAATGTAACGCGTGCCGCTTCTTCTGCCATACAAAATATCATGTAGATAGGTTTCATTCATTCCCACCACTTGTGCCAATTCACGCTTTGTCATCCCTCTTTTATATAGCTCCGTATTTACCTTTACACCAAACGCTGTCGGTTTTCCTCTTTTTCTTTTGTTCGTCATTTTATTTCACCATCCTCCTGCATTCTGAGAGATACGCAACATTCTGTCGAAAAAGTCATATCAACAGGAACAAGCATATCCACACTAGCCAAATACCCTAAAGAATTTGCCTTCCTCATAAAGTTCATTGCATTTTCATAAGTTAATATTCTAGAACCCATCCCATCAGTACAAGCAACAAGATATCTAGCGTCCTCGACATTCACCATAACACTGAGCTCTTTTTTCTTCGTTTCCAATTATTTCACCTCCATTTTTTAATAAAAAACCGTAATTTTATTGCCATTTTGTGATATAATCTAACGACAATCGGTATTGTCACTTATATTATAATACGCATTTGCGAATTTGTAAATACATTTTTACCTATTTGCGAAATATTTTTCAGGAGGCTTTATGCGAATTGGAGAAAAAGTACATCAATTATTGAAAAAAACAGGCAAAAAACAAAGTGAATTAGCTCAATATATAGGAACATCCACAAGCACAGTTAATGGTTGGAAGGAGGCTAACCGTAATCCATCCTCGGATGTATTATTACCTATATGCGAGTTCTTTCAAATTGATTTATACGAACTATACGAAATAAAAAGACACAGCTTTTCCAAAGAAGAAGAAAAACTTTTGTCCTCTTTCAAAAACCTATCAGCTATAAACAAACATAAAATAGAAGGTATGATTGAGTTAAAATTATTGGAACAGGAACAAGAAGATAGACAAAAAGACATTCCTGATACTTTCGTTGAAGAAAAAGTCATTCCATTTGAATCATATATTAAGGAAGAAACTTCTCAGAGTTTTAATTATCAAGTGCCTTATCGCGGACAAATCGCAGCAGGCGCCCCGCTCCACCGCTTCTCTGATTTGTTCGATGAAGAGCCGCAGTTGATTCCTAGTGACTTTCCGGCACAATATGCTTGGCGAATTGCCGGGCAGAGCATGGAGCCGCTCATCAAAGACGGCGACATGATTTTTACAAGATTTATTGAAAAAAACAATCTTCAAGATGGCGACATCGTTGTCGTTCGAACAAACGACGGATACAACTGTAAAAGAATTTACCATTTCCCTAAAAAGAAACTGGTAATACTAAAATCAGAAAACCCTGATAAAGAACAGTATCCGGATCAAGAATATTATTACGGAGATGGCGTGGATACTATTCATCAAATCGAAGGAAAGGTTATATTTTAGTACGCTTATTTTTTTAGATAAAATGACGATACTTAATATCATTTTATTGTACCTTTTTATCTCAAAGTTCATCAGGAGGTAGATCGGCTTCATTGTCAAGCAACACTTTTCAGAATGTCTCCGTTATATTTTTGGGCATTGCTCTAAAACATCACCGTTCAAATTTCTAAAACAGTAAACACAAACTTAAAAACCGAGTAAAAACACACTCTTTTTTGCTCGGTTTTTTGAAACAATGTGGATAACTTTTTCCGACTTATCCACATTGTTTCAAAACACTAAATAGATACTCAAAAAACAAGTCGATTTGCCTTGATTTTGCAATTCTACTAAACAAATACAAAAAACGATAAACACGCTTAACCCATTGTTTTATCAAGCAACGAACTTGTTCGTTGAGAAAGTCGTTTTAGTTCGTTGAGTTCGCTGACAAATTCATCCAACTCTTAAAATCAATTTCTCAATAAAACCATTGCTAAAACAACATTTGAACGGTTTTAATGTTTTTTGAACGCTTATTTTTACATACATTTTTTCATCCGTCCGTCACACTGCCCGAAAAGCCACTCGACCAAAATCACGCATTCAAGAACTTTTTATTAGAATCCAATCCATGATCCAAACACCCTACTCACGCCCAACCACACCGCCAAAAGCCGTATAATAGCCATTTTTTCGCCCAATTCCGCCACCTTTGCCCGATCCTAAATTCATTCAAACTCCCCCATCCAAATATCGAAAATCCGCGATATAATTCAGGTAGCAATTCCACTCATTCATTAGTTCGCTCCCTGCCGACCATTGCATAAAACATCTTTCAAAAATTACACCGTTCAAATCCTAGAACACTACCGTTAAAATAACATTCTAAGACATACACCATTACAACCTTTGATAAAACAACACTTTTATTATACATTAAAATTTTTAGAACGGTTTTCTTAAAATCCTAGAACACTTTTAGAACACTTTTTTCAAATTCATTTCCAAAGCATAAAAAAAGGAGCTGTTGCAGAATGAGATTTTTTCATTCTGCCGCAGCTCCCTTTTTTAATCCAACCGATTAGGCGCATAAAATAGTTACTATTCCCGTTCATGAAACAGAAAAAATGCTGATACTAAATGAAATTGGGTA
>JBGZSM010000012.1:0-24396 GCA_041853585.1 Filifactoraceae bacterium | reverse complement strand
TTTTAAAACCCATTACTCCGTAAGGAGAATATATGAATCGGCTCATCGCATAAGCGTTGTCGAGTTTAAAAACACAAAAAAGATGGTGATACCATCTCTTTTTATTCCAAAATTGTTTTCGGATTGGTGTTTTATAGAAAGCAATAAGAATTTTTAAGACAAAATCATACATAAAAATCCGAATGAAAATTATTCTAAGACAGAATCATAAATAGAAAGGCATTGGAAAATCATTTGAAAGAGAAAATACAAATCGAAAGCTCATCCAAAAAATCTTTCCAAGACAAAATACAAATAGAAAGCTCATTCCAAGATAAAAATAAGCTGATGCGAAATCAAAAGAGGGATATATATAAAGGAAGGGTCACAAAATAAACAAAGTAGTTTTGAGTCAAAAAACGCATTAAAAAATACGGATATAGAAAAATCCACTTTGCAAAAATTTACCTTTGCAAATTTATCCTGTCGCTTTGACAAAAATAAAATTTTTTGCGCAAAAAAACAGCATAGCCATTGTACTATGCTGCTTATTGATTTCCATTAAAATCATTCGTTTTAACGACGGATGTCTCCTCCGTTTTCGCAACGCATCATCCGATTTTTCAAAAATTCCAAACGGATATTCGTCGTCTCCAAACAGGTCACCGTATTAAAAAACTCACTAATTCTCTAAAAGATTATCTCTATCTGTTTTCTAAACGGATATCCGTCGTCTCCGAATGGATGCTCACATTAAAAACGATTGCTAATTCTTTTCAATCTTATTTAATCGGCATATATCGGGACAAAATTCCAGCCACATTGCTAATCGGCATAGTTTGAAGAATAATTTTTCCCGGACCTTTAACAACGGTATTGAAAATTCCTTCGCCGCCGAAAATCATATTTTTGATGCCCGGCACCGTAACGATGTCCATCGTACAGGTATCGTCCATTGCAACCAGATATCCGGTATCGAGTACCAGTTGCTCTCCCGCTTTCAAATCATATTCCACACAATGTCCGTCGATTTCGATAAAAGCGACGCCCTGGCCGGAAAGCTTCTGCATGATAAATCCTTCGCCGCCGAAGAATCCTTTACCTAAACTCTTTTGGAAAAACATCGACAATTCCACAGTCGGCTCCGATGCTAAAAACGCGGACTTCTGAACAATCATTGTCTTGCCGGCAGTAATCTCCACTGCGCGAATCGCACCCGGAAAACTGGACGCAAATGCAATCATACCGTCGCCGCCCTGCGCTGTATAACGATTTAAAAATAATGATTCTCCGGAGAACATTCTACCCAAAGCTTTACCAATTCCTCCATTGGAAGTTGTTTCCATCTTCATGTTCGGTGACATCCAGCTCATGCTGCCGGATTCGGAAATCATCGTCTCTCCTGCAGCCAATTCGCAGATGACAACGGGTAAATTGCCTCCAATAATTTCATATTTTTTCATAAATTCCTCCTCATGATTTGAGTTTGCGTTTCCCTTCCTATTATATCAGTTTTATCCCATGGATTCCAGTTTTTTTGTCAGATATTCCAAACTCGAATCATAAAATATAAAATCATCTATCCCCCCATGCTTTTTCGCAACCACTACTGCATCCTTGCTTTCTTCACTGGTTTCCGGACAGAGTACAAGCGTTTTACAATCCGGCGAAGTCTTTTTGATTTTGTCACAAAGAAACAACATTTCCTCCGCAGGATGTTCTCCGCTCTCCGGCACTTCGACCACCGCCACATCAATATTATAATTTATAATGGCGAGCAAAACATTATCCGGGCAAGGCTCCATATAAAATGTAAACTTTGGATCATTTTGCAGCGAGCGTATTAACGATTGCGCTAAAACTTTACGGTGCATGACTAATAATACCTTTTGCATCGTTATCCTCCTGTCTGATTGACAAAGAAACATTCCATTGTTTTCGTTTCGTATGCAAAAATCTCTAATGCTCAACCACTTATATTTTACAACAGATTTCTAATTTTTGATATGGCCCATTTGGGCCATTTTTTGCTCTATATATTATCATCCGTCGTTTGAAGAGTTTCATTTTGGTTTCATGTCAAAAAACTCTCGTTTAAAAAAACTTTTTGAAATGAAAGTTGTGGAGTTATCCGAAACATTTTTAATACGAAAATGCCGACTGCTGAATAATTTTCCTTTTAATTATGAAGAACAGTCTCATCAGGAAAACCGCAACGCTTTTTACTCTCATAAAAGGCTTGAAAAATTTGCATTCGCTTTTATTCTTATTCAAATTCCAATAATCCAATTACACATTCGGATTGATCCATCCGTTTGAAATCATATGCACAACCATTGCCATGATGGAATGAAATCCCGTTTTGTTCAACATATTGGCAAGATGTCGCTTGACGGTATGCTCGCTGATAAAAAGTTCGCTCGCTATCTCCTGCTTACTGTAATTTTTACAGAGTAGCCGCAGAACGATCATCTCCCGCTCGGTCAATGGCGCTTCACCGCAAGGAAGCTGAATAATTTTCGGCTCCGGAAAAATTTTTTCACCCTTCATCACCGCATTCATTACATACAACAGATACTCAAAACTCTTGCTCTTGTAGACAAATCCGTCCGCTCCCGCCTGCTTCGCCCGAGGAATATAGGAAATTTCATCAAAACCCGTCATGATAATAATCTTTACATTCGGACAGCTGCTCTTAATCATTTTGGTCGCATCGAGGCCCGAGACTTCGCCCTCCGTACAAATATCCATCAGCATCAGGTCCGGCTCATATTTCAAACACCAAAGTTCCGCCAACGATGCCGACGATAAACTGCCGAGCACCTCATAATCGCCGTCGGATTCAATCGCTTTTTTATAAGAATCCCGAATCGAAGCATGGTCATCCACAATTCCTAGCTTAAACATGGTTTTCCTCCTTTGGTATAATCGCAGTGAGTAAAAATTGAGGTTTGCTTTCCACAATCAACCGGCCGCCGTATTGAGCCAATCGACCTTGCATCGTTTTAAGTCCGTTTCCGAATACAATTTCATCTTGAACCACGATGCCGTTGTTTTTAATTCGAAGCATATATTCTTCTTCACTCTCTTCAAAAAACAAATCCACTTCGCTCGCCAAACTGTGTCTGACCGCATTGGTCGCCGCCTCGCGAATGCAGAGCAAAAACACATTGGCATATTTCAAATTCTCCGGCGGCTCGCCCTCGGCTTTCAGCGTCACACCGATTTCTTGAAATTGTCGTATCAAATTTTCCAGTCCGCTCTTCGTGTCTTTTTCGACATCCTGTACCAAGCCTTCTTTGAGCGTTTGCAGCAAATCCGAAACCTGTTGTGCGCTCGGCATCGTATCGCTTTGCATCCATCGCTGAAAAATCGTAATCCGTTGGCTCAACAAATCATGCAAGCGTCCACGCAAACGAATCTTCTCGCGTTGACGCTGAATTTGAAACATATTGTCAAGCATGTCGCTAAGCTGCTTACTTTTATTTTCAAGTAGTCGATTCTGCTCTTCAAGCTCGCAAAGCAACTGCCATTGCTCCGTAATATCCGTCGCCGTAATCTGCAAAAATTCGCGATTGCCGACCGACAGCTCATCCTCCCAAAAATGCCAATGCTTTTTGTCGGACAAGCTCAGTACGACCTTCCCTTCGTCATAGAGTATCGAATCTTCTTTGCTCAGTCTTTTTTGAATTTCATTAAAAAATTTGATGCCGTCTCGAAAAATCCGTCCCGTCGTTTCCACCATCAGCTGCTTCATTCGATTGTTCATCAACAAAACCGTTCCGCCTTTTTCACAAAACAATATGCCCGAATGCAGCGAATCCATCGCTTCCTTGATCGACCAAACTGAAATTCCGCGACGAATCGCCATCAGATTCCGGTAGGAGAGGTAGATTCCCCGAAAGAAGAAATAAAACAGAACCCCCGTCAAATAGAACGGAAACAAAGGGATTGCAAAGTTGTCAAACATCGGGAGCATGGGTGTCAGTATCGCGATATTGAGAAAAGTCATATATTGTTTGGTTCCGCGTATTCGCAAAATTGTAAACAAGAGCAAAAGGATATAGACAATCACTCTTTCTTCTTTCAAAATTGTAAAAGGCAAAAAGCCGTCTCGTATCAAATAATTCAGCATCGGCGGAATTGCCGAGAGAACAATTACATTGATAAGCAATATATATTCAAACAGCAGCCGACCGCGATAGTTTTGCCAATCGAATCGGCGGGAAGAAAATACGATATAAATCGCCTGTGAAATCACGGTCATCCCGCCCAAAATTCCGATAAAGACTCGAAAAGTACGGCTACAAGCGTAAAAACTAAACATAGCCTTCCTCCTTTCGTTTGGATGGAATCGTGATTTGAATGCTCGATACTTCATCCAGTTCGCGGAAAAGAATCTTTGCCTTCATTTGATTAAGCGCAGCGGATAATTTTTCGCTCGGTCGATATCCGCTGCAATTCACATCGCATAAAAATAAAATCACGAAATCATTGTCCTTTTGATAGCAATGCAGCATCAATTCCTGATTTTTTTCCTGCAACAAAAATTTGAGCACCGAAAAACAAAGGTCATAGAGCAAAATGCCCATCTTGGTTTCGACTTCTCCAACGAGATTGAGCACCGGTGCTGAATGAATCCCGAGATTTTCGGCACATTCAAGCAGCTCGCTGATATGTGTTACGGTCGCATCCGACGAGATGGTTTCCTGCTCGACATAGAACATCAGATTGCAGCGCCTCTTGATATAGATGCTGGTCAAATTGATTTCCGCCAAAACCTGTTCATATCCTTTTTTATCTCCCAGCGTCTCCAACTCTCTGAGTTGTTCCACAAGAATCTCCAAGCGATTCATCTTATCGCCTATCTCCTCGTTGAGCTCATTGAGCAATTCCAATTTTGCCCGTCCGGATTCCTTCTCCGCCTTAATCTGCGTCTGTGCCTCCAATAGTTCATTGGCTTTTTTTACCTGCTCAATGGATTTTGAAATATTTTCCCGAAGCTCCTCCAAGTCGGAAATATCTTCTTCCCAAACGACATTGCCGGCGGTTATCGGGTCGGCATAAAGCAGCGTATTTTTATCCAATGACAGGATGGTCGGTTTTCTCGACTCGATTATCCGCTCCTTCAAATCTTTTGGAATTTCCTTCGCGGATATCGATGAGTAGATGTCAGCACCCGATGAATCAAGAATACTCATATTGAGCGACGAATTATGAAACAGACTCACATATTTCGTATTCAGTGGAATCAGATTCGTTCGCATCGCGCTTTCACCGAACATCAGCACAAATATACACATCGTCAGCGCCAAGTCACCGTTCCAAGCCGGCGGAAAGCGCATGACATACAAAATTCCGAAGGTCATCATGGCAAGCGAAATGGAAATCGGAATGAGCACCCGAATTCTCTTAGGACTTTTCCAAAACTTGGTACTCAAAATGATAATTCCCAAAAAAAGCGGCACGGCAAAACTTACATAAATAAGAACATAGCCCCAACCATAGCGGTATTCTTTTTTCCAAAAGTCCGCCGTCTTGTCAAAGATAAATACCCATTGATGAATTTCATTCGTAAAGACCATCAAAATCATCAGGGCTTCAAAAATAAGTAGAATCCGCATCCATTTCGGCATCAATGTCTTTCCCTCCGGCTCGTTTACCGCGGTCGAAAGCCACAAAAAGAAATTGGACAGCGTCAGTATAAAAATATAATAGGAATACCACAGATACCGATTGATCAAAGTATCGGTCGCCACCTGCCATTTGATGAACCGTGCACCGACCCACATCACCATACAGATTCCGATCCCAAGCAATGCAATCGAAATATCCTTCTGTGCCGAGCGCATCTGAACCGATCCCGTCCACAATACGAAAATCGCGATGGCGGCCAATGCGGAAATTACATATTCCCAAGCGGTCGCGGTCGCATAGCGATGCGTCTTGCATATCGAACGGTTGATATATTGACGCGCATTGATAAGCTCGCCTTGAATTTTCTCCATATCACTTGGTGAAACAGCCACCTTATAATTCGCTTTCGACGGATAAAGATTCTCATCGCATTCGCCATCGATCGTACAGATTCCTTTTCCGATAACCAGTTCGGACATATTATCCGGAAAATGCATCTCCTCTTTGGACAAAATTCCTCGCTCAAATACATAAGTACCATCTTCAGGCACGACGATTTCCAAATTTCTGCCATGCTTTTTCAAATCCACCGCCTGATAGTCAAACATAATAAGCAGCGGTGCGTCAAAATTATTAAACTCCAGTTTTTTATTATCATATCGCTCGGAAAGATGCTCCACCGCTTGCTCAATCGCCAAATTTTGATTGTCCAAACCATAGGCAATCGACGAAATGATGCAGCCCGCTTCGGCAAATTGGTCGCTCATGCCCAAGAGCAAGTCGCTTTGCACCATATCTTTCCACGAATATATTTTATCCTGCGTTTTGTCGCGGTCGATCGCCATCACGATGCCCGCCTTGCTGTGCGGATACCAATAGTATCGATTATCCGCCTTGAGCAAAGATTGTGCAATGACATCGATGGTTATCAATCCCGTCCCCCGCTCTAAAAAAGCTTGCGTAGCCGGATGTCCCTGCTGAATGATTTTATAATCGGGCAGCACCGATGAAATCACTTCACAATATCTATCCTCACGACGATTTCCAACATAAATCACCTTGTTGCCGACGGAAACATCTTGGCAAGCACAGAGCAAAATCATCGCGATTAAAATAAAAATAATTTTTATCCGATTGGAATGCTTTGATGCATACATGGCCCCTCCTTACCATTCACGAATATCTCTTTTCATCATACCAAAAAATACATTCGCTTGTAAATGAAAGAACGAAAAATCTTCAGAAAAAAAGAGCATAAAAAATTTCGGCCGAAACAGCCGAAATTTTTTATAAAGACTCTATCTAAAACACTACTAAACAACAGATTAGTTTTTTAAATATTTTTCTCTCAAATATTCATCCATCGCCTTCGCCGCAACTTTTCCTGCACCCATCGCTGAAATTACCGTTGCTGCTCCGGTTACCGTATCTCCGCCGGCATATACGCCTTCAAGCGATGTCAATCCGTGGTCATCTACAAGAATACATTGACGCTTGTTGGTTTCCAAACCTTTTGTTGTCGATGTAATCAACGGATTCGGATTTGTTCCGAGCGACATGATAACCGCATCCACTTCCATTTCAAATTCGGAATTCGGAATTTCCATCGGTCTTCTTCTTCCGGACTCATCCGGCTCACCAAGCTCCATTTTTACACAGAGCATTCCGCGAACATTTCCGGTTTCGTCGACCAAAATCTCCTTCGGATTGGTCAATGTGTCAAAGATGACGCCCTCTTCTTTCGCATGGTGAACTTCTTCCACACGGGCAGGCAATTCTTCTTCCCCGCGACGATATACGATATGCGCTTCCTGCGCTCCGAGTCGAAGTGATGTACGCACCGCGTCCATCGCGACATTACCGCCGCCGACAACGGCAACTTTTTTGCCGACACGAATCGGTGTATCATAGTCGGACAGATAGGCCTTCATCAAATTGACTCTCGTCAAAAATTCATTTGCGGATACAACGCCGTTTGCATTCTCTCCCGGAATTCCCATAAAGGAAGGCAATCCCGCTCCCGAACCGATAAATACGGATTTGAATCCTTCTTCAAAAAGTTCTTCAATCGTAATCGTTCTTCCGACGATAACATTGGTTTCAATCTTTACGCCAAGCTCACGGATGCTGTTGATTTCATATTGAACAACTTCATCCTTCGGAAGACGAAACTCCGGAATTCCGTAAGTCAAAACGCCGCCCGGCTCATGGAATGCTTCAAAGATGGTTACATCATAACCCTTTTTCGCCAAGTCGCCCGCACAGGCAAGACCTGCCGGACCGGAACCGATAACCGCTACTTTTATTCCGTTCGGCTCATCTCTCTTCGCCAAATTGATTTTATTCTTTCTCGACCAGTCCGCGACAAAACGCTCCAACTTCCCGATGGAAACCGGCTCATTTTTAATTCCGACGACACATACGCCTTCACATTGTGATTCCTGCGGGCAAACTCGTCCGCACACCGCCGGCAGGGAACTGCTCTCCGCTATAATTTTTGCCGCTTCTTCAATTTCTCCGGCCTTTACTTGTTGAATAAATGCCGGGATGTTAATTCCTACCGGACATCCCGCCACGCAGCGAGGATTTTTACAATTCAGGCAGCGCTGGGATTCAAGCATCGCCTCTTCCATATCATAACCGTAGCAAACCTCTTCAAAATTGGTCGCACGCACTTTCGGATCCTGTTCTCTTACAGGCACTTTCTCTTTTCTAGCCGCCATTATTCCACCTCCGCACAGTCACAACCTTCCGGTTTGTGTGTATGACCTTCTTCATATTGAAGCTGTTTTCTACCTTCTTGTGTCTTAAACATCGTCTGTCTTCTAAGTGCCTCGTCGTAATTGATCAGATGGCCGTCAAATTCCGGTCCGTCCACGCAGGCAAATTTAATTTCATTGCCGACGCTCACACGACAAGCACCGCACATTCCGGTTCCGTCAACCATGATGGTATTTAAGCTGACGATGGTTGGAATATTGAGTTTTTTGGTTGTCATCGAAGCGAATTTCATCATAATCATCGGTCCGATAACAATCGCTTTATCATATTTTTTCCCTTGATTCTCTACCAAATCTTCCAACAAAGCCGTTACCAAACCGTGAAAACCGAAACTTCCGTCATCGGTTGCATAATACACATTTTCCGCAACAGCCTCCATTTCCTTTTGGAAAATCAACAGGTCTTTGTTTCTCGCACCGATGATAACATCCGCTTTGAGACCATGCTCTTTAAACCACTTTACCTGTGGATAAACCGGAGCCGCTCCAAGACCTCCCGCAATAAAAATGTACTTCTCTTTTTTGAGTTCCTCAATGTCTTCGTGGATGAAATCGCTCGGATTTCCCAAAGGTCCTACAAAGTCCCTTATGTAATCCCCTTGGTTCAGTTCTGCCAACTTCTTGCTTGACATACCTACTACCTGAACAACTACGGTAACCGTTCCTCTCTCTAAGTCATAATCTGCAATCGTCAATGGAATTCGTTCCCCTTTTTCGTCAATCTTTACGATGACAAATTGTCCCGGCTTCGCGGATTTTGCAACACGCGGAGCTTCAATGTCCATGAGAAATACAACTTCGTTTAAGTATTCCTTCTTGGCAATTTTAAAACTCATTAGTCATTCTCCTTTAGTTAATTTGTATAAAAAATCACAAAATGGTGTGCAATTTGTTATAAGAAGAAATTAAAAATCTTATAACTATTACTTTCTATTATAGTCATAAGAATAACAAAAAGCAATACAATGTTGAACTTTTTTCACAAAAATATTCCCCCGATTTTTCTTCTAAAAAAAGAAATGAAATATCATATCTTGCAAAGCATTCTCAAAGCTGTTTCTCAACAAATCGACGAAATGTTGGAGCGGTTTTTGAAATGATTTTACAACACCTGAATTTTTTTATGATTTCATCTTGAATCTCCATCTGAAAAAATCTATAATGAAACTTGGTAATTTCAAAACCAAAATAATAAGAAACGGAAATTTTATGCATCTATATATTCATATTCCTTTTTGTAAAAACAAATGCACCTACTGCGATTTCGTGTCCGGTGCTTATTCAAAACAAATGCAGGACGATTATATTGAAGCGTTGATATCGGAAATCAATCTTCTGCTCCCATCGCAAAGTCACTTCAAAACCGTCTATATCGGCGGCGGCACGCCTTCCGCTTTGTCAAACGAAAATCTCGGCAGGCTGCTCAGTGCGCTGCAAAAGAATGTCGATTTAAAAAATTTGGAGGAATTCACGATTGAATGCAATCCCGAATCGGTCAGCGATGACTTTGTAAAAACCATCCGAGACTTTCATATTCGTCGCGTCAGCATGGGCGTGCAATCCGCCAACGAGGAGGAGCTTCATTTTTTGAATCGCATCCACAGTTTCGACATGGTAAAGGCTGCGGTTGAGAAATTGCATCTTGCCGGCATCGACAATATCAGTTTGGATTTAATGTTTCATTTGCCGAACCAGACGATGGAAATGCTCGAGCATTCGTTGGAAGCATTTATGAAATTAAAACCCAAGCATATCTCCTGCTACTCGCTCATCATCGAAGAGAACACGCCGATGATGAAATTGTTGCGCGATGGAAAAATCGAGGTGCAAAGCGACGAATTCTATGTAAAGCAACAACGATTTATTACGGATTACCTTTCTCAAAGAGGTTTTGAGCAATACGAAATCGCAAGCTATGCTCAAAAAGGCTATGCCGCCGTTCACAATTCCGCCTACTGGATTGGCAACGACTATTTGGGACTCGGGCTGTCCTCTCATTCAAAAATTGGAAACATCCGATACTCCAATGGTTGTGATATAAAAGAATATATCCGCGCGATGAAGGAATTCACAAAAAGCGACAGCAAAAAGAAAGTCTATGAATACTCGCCCGTCGTCGACAAGGATTCCATCGAAGAACTGAGCCGAATCGATGAGCTCAACGAAATATTTTTCTTAGGGTTAAGGCGCAATGTCGGCGTGAGAAATGAAAAAATAAATCTTGCGCTGGAAAATCTGTGCATGGACGAGGATTGCAGAAATGATTTGCCGAATCGCATCCCGAATTTTGAAGCGCAAAAAAATGCTGCCGATTGTTTTTCATTTCTGCAACAATACTATCAGCAACATTTTCAAAAACTGAATAAAGAAGGACTGCTCATAATCGACGAAGAAACTATCCGACTGAGCGAGCGCGGACGAGAAATCAGCAACGGCATCTTTGTCGATTTGATGCTCTGATGCCCAAATTTACGCTCATCAACTCACGAAAGAGTTTCTTCCTATATATAGCAGCAAATTTCGCGTAGAATTTTTCGCGCCGGGTTTCCCAACCGAAAATCCCTTCCTATATAGCCATATCCGCTATGATATCTGATTCTCGCGATTAAAAATTTGCACCAGCTCCTGCTCGCTGATTTCACTCGACAACACATCGAGAATGATTTTCCCCTCATGGAGCATAATCAGCCTGTCCGAATATCGAATCGCATCCCGCAGATTGTGCGAAATCATAATCGTGGTAATCTGCTGCTCGCGAGCAATCACCATGGTTTTTTCCATAATCAGTCGGGATGTTTTCGGATCAAGCGCCGCCGTATGCTCGTCCAGCAAAAGCAAATCCGGTTTTTTGAGCGTCGTCAACACGAGAGACATCGCCTGTCTTTGTCCCCCGGAAAGAAATTTCGTTTGGACATCGAGCTTTTGCTCCAAATTGAGCTGAAGCGGCTCGAGCAATTTCGCAAATTCCACCCTTTTGTTTCGATTCACGAGCTGACGCAAAGTCATCTTTCCGCCTTTTTTCTCCGCCAAGGACATATTTTCCAAAATCGTCAACGAAGGTGAAACGCCGAGCATTGAGTTTTGATGCACCTTTGCAATTCTGTCGGCACGCTCAAATTCCTTTTTGCCCGTAATTTCTTCGCCGTCGAGAAGAATATTTCCTTCATCCGCCATCTCCGAGCCGCTGATGAGCGCCATCAGCGTCGATTTGCCGCAGCCGTTCGCTCCGAGCAACGCGGTGATTTTTCCGCTTTCGATTTCCAAATCAAACCCGTCGAATACAAGCAATTCGTTCTCCGTTCCTTTGTTGAACGATTTTCTAAGATTTTTTATACTAAGCATATCAACCACTTTTCCTGTCAAATATTTTACGGATACCAAAATGGCTCTGTGCCAAAAACAAAATGACGATAATCGCTGAAATCGCCTGCAAATCATTCGGTTTCAATCCCATCTTGATTGCCAAGCTGCCAATCGACTTATAAATCATCGCACCGAGCAGCGCTCTGGTTGTATTTTTCAAAACCGAAAGCTTCGGGAAAAAGGCATCTCCTACGATGATGGATGCCAAAGCCGAAACGATGATTCCATTTTTCATCGATATATCCGAAAAGCCGAGCGACTGGGTCATCAACGCTCCGCTGAGTCCAACGAGCGCATTGGAAATCATCAGCCCGATCAGCTTGTAGCGCTCCTCATTTTGACCGATGGAGCGCACAAAGGTTTCATTATCCCCCGTCGCAATCAGCAGATATCCGATTTCGGTTTTGAAAAACCAATCCAGCGCAAATTTGCACAGAAGAACAAATCCGAGCAAGGTCCAAAGCGCTCCTGCAAAATCAAAAACCGTCGGGTTATTGATGATGCTGATATTGGACGAATCGTTTACGCGAAGAACTATCGAATACATGAAGGTCATGCTCAAAATCCCCGCCAAAATCGGCTTGATTTTAAATTTGATATTAAGAATGTAGGTGAACAAACCGACCAGTGCACCGGCAGCCATCCCTAAAAAAGTTGCTAGAAAAGGATTGAAGCTCATCATCGAAAATTTTGCAAAAACAAATGCACCGAGCGGAAAACTTCCTTCCACCGACAAATCCGGAAAATCCAAAATTTTATATGTGATATACACGCCCATCGCAAGCACCGCACAAATGAGTCCCTGCTCCAAAGTTACTGCTATCAAAATCCTTCTCCTATTTCAACACACCAATCTCCTTGTAATATCGAGCGGCACCTTCATGCAGCGGCAAGTCCGCCAAATCCGTAACCGCCTGCTCCACGCTCACATCGGCAAGCGTCGCATTCGTCTTTTTCAATTCATCGATATTTTCCCAAAAAAGTTTGGTCATTTCATAAACCAGATCTTCCGGCAAATCTTCCGTCGTGAACATCGCTAATTTAATAGCGGTGGTATGAATCTCTTCCTCTTGTCCTTTGTAGGTATTCGCCGGAATCGTATATTCCGAATACCAAGGATATTCCGCTTGGAGCTTGGCGATTTGCTCCTTGCTCATCCCGACCAGGCGTCCGTTCGCCGTCGTCGTCATTTCGGTCACCGCCGCAGTCGGCAATCCCGCCATAATCCACGCGCCGTCGACCTGTTTGTTGCGCATTAAATCAATCGCCTCCGTAAAACCGATAAATTGCGCTTGGATGCCATCGGGATAATCGATGCCCGCTGAAATAAGATGCACCTTCGCCTCTTCCTCCGTCGTACTTCCCGGCGCACCGCTTGCAAATTTCTTGCCGGCGATATCGCTGAGCGAATGGATATCCGAATCTTCGCGCACGACGATTTGATTCGGATTGTAGTAAAGCCCCGCCATGATTCGAAGTTTCGAGTTCGGACGACCCTCAAATTTTCCCAATCCTTTCGCCGATTGATAAACATTGCTGATGACCGCCATGCTCACCTCCGCCTCACCCGATTGCAACAGATTCAGATTTTCAATTCCTCCATTGGAAGCCTGCGAACTCGCGTTGATATTCGATATATTCCCGTTCCACAAAGTCGCAAGCGACGAGCCGAGCGGATAAAGCGCTCCCGTTGTTGAAGCTGTCGGTATCTTAACCACATGTCGATACGCCAAGGTGCTCGATTCGTTATCCAAATCAAACGGATTTCTACAACCTGTCAGCAGCAAAAATACTGCAACCGACAAAGCAAAATATTTCTTCATAATTCCTCCTATCTTTAGATAAAATCTTTTCGTTTTTATGCGTTTTCTCGCTTGAGCTGTCTTTTTTGCCAAAGCAAAAGTATAGCGAGTAAAGCAATCCCAAGCAAGTCCGTGTAGCCGCTCGGGTCAATCGCAAGCAGACCGATGATGAGCAAAAGCGCTCGCCAAAAAACATTAATTTTTCGAAGAAGCATTCCTTCGAGCGCAGCCGAAAGACAAATCACGCCCAAAATCGCGGTCGCAAGCGACCAAAGCACGAACAGAATTTCACTTTTTTCTCCCAACAACAGCACCGGATTGCTCAAAAAGAAAAATGGAATGATAAAACCGGTGATGCCGAGCCGTACCGCAATGAGCGATGTCTTGGTCTCATCCGAGCCCGCAATTCCCGATGCCACATATGAGCTGATGGCAACCGGCGGCGTGATATTGGAAAGGCAGGCATATATCAGACAAAACAGATGCGCCGCAATCGGCTCGGCTCCGCCTTGAATCAGAACCGGCACCGACACCGTCGCTACAATTATATATGCCGCAACGCCGGGAACGCCCATTCCCAAAATCGTACTCATAATCATGACCATGATTCCGCCGAGCAACAGCTGACCTTCCCCGACGACTTTGAGTACGAGTTGTCCGAAAGAAAGTCCCAGTCCCGTCAACGAAACCGTCCCGATAATCACACCAATCAATACGCAGGACATGCCCACTCCGATAGCGCTTCTTGCACCTTCGACACAGGCGTCATAAATATCCTCAATGCTCATTCGCGTTTCTTTTTTGAGCATCGCGGAAAAAATGCAGGAAAAAATCGCAACGATTCCCGAATACAGCGGAGCAAATCCCGCAAACATCATTCCGAGCAACACAAAAAGCGGCAGAGAAAGATGTCCCTTTTGTTTTATCAGCTTCTTAATATCCGGCAAGCTCTCTTTAGAGAGCCCTTGAAGTCCCAATTTTTTCGCTTCCAAGTGAACGGAAAACAAAATTCCGATGTAATAAAGCAATGCCGGAATGGCCGCCGACAACATCACAACAGTATATGACACGCCGAGATATTCCGCCATGACAAAGCCCACTGCACCCATTATCGGCGGTGCAAATTGCCCGCCCGTCGATGCAACCGCTTCCACCGCTGCGGCAAATTCTTTGGAATAGCCGGTTTTCTTCATCATCGGAATCGTAATTGTGCCCGTCGTCGCGACATTGGCAACCGCCGAGCCGTTCATCATCCCGAGCAATGCGCTGGCGATGACCGCCACCTTTGCCGGTCCGCCCGGCGAATGACCGACCGCCGCGCCGGCTAAGTCGTTAAGAAAATTGCTGAATCCGCTCTTTTTCAAAAAAGCGCCGAAAAGCACGAACAGGAAAATATAAGTTGCGCTGACTCCGATACCGATTCCAAAAATCCCTTGACTTCCCCAAAACAGATGGCTGATGACGCGCCGAACAGTAAAACCGTTGTGCCCGAGCATGCCCGGAACATATTTCCCAAAAAAGTTATACAATAAAAATATCAAAGCGAGCCATGCCAGATTGCCGGCTGCCCTTTTGCCCGCAAGCAGCGTGACGAAAATTCCGATTCCGCCGACAACGATATCCGTATTGCTCAAAAATCCGCCGCTCGTTGCCACGCGCTGATAATTCAATATCATATACAAAAAGCTGCCGACGCCGAGCAGAAATAATATCGCATCGATCCACGGCAATCGCTCAAGCTTCTTGTCTTTTTTCCCGAAAGGAAAAAGTAAAAAAGTAAAACCGATTAAGAACATCGCATGATAGGCTCGGAAAGTAATTGCATCCAGCGCTCCCGTCAGATTGAAATAGACCTGAAAAATCGTCCATCCCATCAGCAAAACACCTAAAAGCTTTTGCTTTTTGGGCGGATAGATACGCTGGTTGGATTCCTTGTCCGTCTCTTCCAGCAGTTCTTGAAGATGATTCTGATTTATTTTGTTCATATATACTCCTTGTAACCTACTTACTAAAGAGAATACCATAATTTGAGCAAAATATAAATCGCTTATTGCACTTTGATACGAACAAATTTCTTTTTCCCAATTCGAATCACATCCTCATTCTTCACGATTTGATTTATATTGTCGGCTTTTTCTCCGTTGATTTGCACACCGTTTTGCATAACCAGTCGCTGGAACTCGCTCTTGCTCTTGACCAAATGATTCACCATCAAATCATCGGCAATCTTCGCCAAGGTATTCTGCTCGCGCAAAACAAAGAGTTCCGGTATCTCATCGGGAATTCCTTTTTGTGCAAAAGCCTTTTCGTAAAACAAAATCGCCTTCTGCACTTCCTCATCGCTATGGTAAAGCGATGTAATAATTTCGGCAAGCAATTTTTTGATGTCGCGCGGGTTGACGCCTTCCGCAAGCTGCTTCGCGATTTTCTCAATCTCATCGGGATGCTCATCCGTCGCCAGCTCAAAATATTTTATAATCAAATAGTCCGGCACTTCCATCACCTTTTTGAACATCACTTCCGCCGGCTCATCCACGCCGATATAATTGCCCAAACTCTTGCTCATCTTTTCAACTCCGTCCAAACCTTCAAGAATTGGCATGAAGATGGCTATCTGCTGCTCCTTGCCGAAAGATTTTTGCAGATTGCGTCCCATCAGAATGTTGAAGGTCTGGTCGGTGCCGCCCAATTCCACATCCGCATCGATGGCGATGGAATCATAAGCCTGCATCAGCGGATAGAAAAACTCGTGCACACCGATGGGCACTTGATTTTCATATCTCTTTTTGAAATCGTCCCGCTCCATCATGCGCGCAATCGTCATCGTCGATGCAAGCCCCAATACTTCACCGAATTTCAGCTCCGACAACCATTCACTGTTAAAACGCACCTGTGTTTTTTCTTTGTCCAATATCTTAAAAATCTGCTGACAATAAGTCTGCGCATTTTCCTTTACCTTCTCTTCGGACAGAGCGACTCGTCCTTTGGCTTTGCCGCTCGGGTCGCCAATCTGACCTGTAAAATCCCCGATGATGATAATGACTCGATGCCCCAAATCCTGCATCTGTTTTATCTTTCGAAGAACCACCGCATGACCGATGTGAATATCGGGCGCCGACGGGTCGAGCCCCAGCTTGATAATCAGCGGTTTGTTATTTTGAACCGAGCGCCTGAGTTTGTCCAGCAATTCCTCCTCATTGACGAAGGAATCCACCCCTTTTAAAATAATTTTCAACTGCTTTTCCGCATCCAACATATTTTCTCCTATCCTACAAAAGTTGCATCCGAAAGTTCCTTCATCTTTATATCGATGCCCAAGGCTTCCGCTGTGCTCTTGTTTACAAATTTGAAAAGCTGCTCCGAATTTTCAATCGCAATATCCGAAGGCTTCACCTTATCCACCAAAATCTTTTTCGCCTGCTCCGCCGCCTGCACGCCCAGTTGTCGATAGCTGATTCCTACCGAAAGTAAGGCGCCTTCTTCCACATGCGCCGAATCGGAAGACAGGGTAATCAAATTTTTCTGTTTGGCTTTCTCGCTGATAAGGCCGACCGATGAAGCAATCATATTATCATTGATGAGCATCAGCGCATCGCTTTCGCTCGCTACGGTTTCAATCGCTTGGTCGATATTGGAGATTTCCGAAATTCCCACCTCTTTGAGTGTGAATCCCATCTTTTCACTCGCGGCTTGGAGCATTTTGACCTGCGCTGCCGAATTTGCCTCTCCGGTGTTGAAAATAACGCCGAGCGCTTTCGCATCCGGTTTGATTTCTTTAAAAATACTCATCAGCTGAACCAAATTATCCTCGGTGACCGCATCGGTAACACCGGTTATATTACCGCTTCCGTTTTCAAGCGAGCCGACGATACCTGCTGAAACCGGGTCGGACACCGCAGTAAACACCACCGGAGTTTGACTTTCGGCTGTCGCTTTTTGAGCCGCCTGCGTCGTCGCCGTCGCAATCGACAATATCAAATCCGCCTTGTCCGATACAAAAGAATTCGCGATAATCAGCGCATTGGAAACATCGCCCTGCGCATTTTCTTCTACAAATTCCGTCTCGATGCCGAGCTCCACCATTTTCTCTTTGAAACCGTCTCGCGCCTCGTTGAGCGCCTTGTGGTCCACAATCTGAGTAATGCCGATTTTAAAAGAAGTTTTTTCAGCGCTCGGCTTCTTCTCCGCCTGCCCTTGACTCTGCCCCTGTGCACAGCCCGAAAGTAAAATCATAATAAGAAAGAAGATTCCTCCCCGAGCTAGCTTTCGACGCTTCGTCATTTTACGCTCGATTCTCTCAGGCGAAAACAATGAGCTTCGCTTATCCAAACTTTCTCTTATTCTTCCAAAAAAACTTTTTTTTGAGCAATTTACCTTTTTGCTTTGCTCCATTTGATTGATTCTTACTTGATTTTTCATTGTGCTCTCCTTTTTGATAAACTGTTTTCGAATTTCGCTCTTGCTTTGACATCCATTTACCATCTGCACAAGACGAAATCCTCTACCACTCGGCATGTCATCGACATCGCCACGGACTGTTTTCAAAACGGATCTTCGGCGGATAATAAAAAAGCCCCCACATACAATGTATGCAGGGGCGAAAATTCGCGGTACCACCCTAATTAATCTTTCGACCATCTCACTAAGATCCAACAATCTCTCGCCTATGATAACGGTGGCTCTCCGTACAAGTCTACTGTTACTTCAACTGTCAGCTCGGCAGTGTATATTCTGCTTTTCTCCGTATTCGGCTCACACCATCCGCCGACTCTCTGATTACTTCTGAAAAACTTTTCTCTGCGTCCTCGCCTTTATTAGATAGAATGATACTCCGGTTTTTTTATTTTGTCAACAACTTTTTTGAATAAGTTAAAAAATTTTATCCGAACGCAAACTTTTACAATCAAAAACTGACATGGAAAATCAACATTCCAAACGGGATTTCATTTGCCGTTCCATAGTCTATGGCAATATAATTTTTATGTTACTCTCTCTAACTGTTCCTTTTTTCAAGATGCCAAAATGGCACTTAGAAAGTTCATCTACTTCCTACAATCCAAGACTCCGGGTACAAAGCACCTTGCAACAAAAAACATTACTCTTTATAAATTAAAATCAGACCGTCCCAACCTTTTTCACCAACGGTTTGAATGGCTGTGGATTTTAAATTTGTATTATTCTTTATATCTTCCACTACCTTTCTAACACCCTGCACTCTCAAATCATCACTATATTTATTGACAACTTCTCCGTTTCTTACAACATTATCTATTATGATTAATGCGCCCGGTCTTGTTAATTTAAATGCTACTTCCAGATACTTCGGATTGTTTGGTTTATCCGCATCAATAAACACAAAGTCAAACAAAGGCTCATTTCTCTCTATAAGCTTGTCACTACTTTCTGCTGCCGGTCCAACAAGAATTTCTATCCGTGATTCCACTCCGGCTTGATTAAAATTATCCTTGGCAACATTTGCATTTTGTTCTTCTAATTCCAGCGTCACTATTTTCCCTTCAGCGCCTACAGCTCTGGCCAACCATATTGTTGAATATCCGGCAAGTGTTCCGAATTCCAACACTCTTTTAGCATTTATACTCTTAGCCAACAAACAAAGTAAAGACCCTTGATTTGCTGATACTTCCGCATTCGGCATTGTCGTTAAGCTTCCGGATGTTCTCGCTGTCGCTAAAGCTTCATCTTCATGAACCAAGTTCTCCGTAAAATAACTGTCTACCGCTTTCCATGAATCCAATGATTCGTAATGGTTTATTTTAACTTTTCTTTCTTTGTCTTGTGTCATTACCCTTCTCCAAAACTTCCAATTATAATTTCTTTTGCCAATTCATTATATCATATATCCACTAAATAAGTCAGATCCATCCGGTTTTTGCATTTCGGGCACAAAAAAGCGCAGCAGGTTATGACCGCTACGCAAAATCTAACTTTTTGAAGTCACATCAATTTTGGTCTTTTTATTTTCTCGTGTGATTTATGCCCTCACATATCAAATCGAGACCATGCATGCTATACTCGTTTCGGTTTTTTCCCTAAATCTCTTGCTTTTCCTCCGTTTTCCTTAATCATGCGTCGCCATCTCATCTGTCCCGCAATTTTATAAAAAAACCGTGGAAACGCAACGGATACATAGTCATTTGCTTGCTCTTCTCCTTTTATAATGGTATTTGAAAGTTTTTCTAAAGCTCTGTCGATCGGCACTTTTGGACCATGACCGCGATTTTGTTTCGGCATCATCGCCAATCCTTCGCCGCCACCAACGCCAATGCCGCCACGCCATACAAAATTGACCTTGTAGCACCAATTCTGTAAAATCCTTAGTGCGAGTTCCGCTTGTATTCCCTCATAAAAACCGCAATTCACAATACCGTAAATATGTATCCGCTTTTGTATGCATGCTTTTTCCAACTGCATTAAACAAGATAGCAAATGACCCGGAATTCCGTCCAAATATAGAGGTGACGCGAATACCCATACATCAATTTTGGACAATTCCTCAATTACTTCTTCACGGATTGTGGGTGAATGAACACCAAAATGTATAACTTCAGCATTTTCTCCTAAATATTCCTCCAGCTCTTCCAACAATATGCTGCCGGTGCTGTTTTTTGCTTTCGGACTTCCATTGATTAGCGCAATTCTCATAAAATAATCCCTTCCAATTCTTCCGGCGTATTATAGAAGTAAACACCTTTTACCAAACCATCGTAATTATCCGCGTTGGCTTTCAACAATTCCCTTGCCGTTTCTTTTTCCGCATCGGTAATATTTTCACCGTAGAGATACGATGACATCGTTATGATATTTTTATATCTTCGTTTATGATGCATCTCTCCTTTTCGGATAACAAAATCCGGATGGATATAAGCGAGCGCTCGATCTTGTACCGTTTTCACAAAAGCACTTACGCTACCGTAATAGCAACGACTGATTAGAATAAGCTCCGAGCAATTTCCCATATCGATTACCACTTCTTCGTAGCCATCATGCAATACACATTTCCCCGGCGTTTTTACCCAGCATCCGAAACAACCGATACAATGATGAATATTTCCGCAAGGCTTAATAATCTTATACTCTCCTTCGATTGGAATATCAAAGTTTTCAATATCTGTTATGATAAGCTTCATTCGAATTTCCTCTACAATTCTTTTTTCTTGCTTGCCCGAAGAATAATAGCAAGCCGTTCTCATTCGGGTTTCTGCAAGCACTCTTTCTTCGTCAAAGTCATTTTGAGTTCCTGCGAGCTTATTTATATTTTAGCCAGCATTTTAAAAGCGATATACAGTTTTGCCAAATCATGATTGGCATTGCTAAGTCCTTCGACTTCATAACCGCTTTCTCCGAGCACATCTCCCGCTTCCAAAAAATTATATAACTCCAATTGATTAAAATCACAAGCCGCCTGCACTCCGGCAAGTTCCATTTCCACAGCAATACAGCCTTCACTTCTTCTTTTGTTCACCAATCCGACCGTCTCTCTTAGCATTGAATCCGTTGTCCATACTTTTCCTTGCACATAAGGAACTTCCAACTCTTCAAAAATAGCTGCCACTTTGTCGCTATTTTTAATTTGGATATAGTCCGCAGGAGGAGCATAATAATAGGAGCAACCTTCTCCACGATAACTCTCGGTAGGAACAATATACTTGCCGGTTGTCACTTCTTTATTCAAACTTCCACAAGAGCCGAACATAATAAATTTGCTCGCTCCCGTTATCCAGTTCACTTCCAAACACTCGGTAGCCGCCAACGCGGAAGTAATTGAGGACAAATAAAAAGCAATATCTTCTCCGTCCAAATTCATTTTGTATATCGGCGTATTTCCGTTGCAAGCACTGAGAGCGGCTATCTCACTGCACTCAAAAGTTTCGAGTAGATGGTCATGAATTTTTTTGGACAAAATAATCAAGCATTTTTCCAACAGATGTTTTTTCTCCCCATAAAAATCTTTCAGACTGATAATCGGCTCCGTTTCGATGTCATAACAGGATGTAATCATTCTTTTTCCCTTTCTTGCTTTCAAGTTTAATTTCGGGGTTATACACTAAACCCATAATTTGTATCATCATTTTGCATTTCTTCCGTAATATCAATTATTTGCCGCTTAACATATTCAAAGCCTCCGCTTCATTTGCAACGAAAAATATATCCTTTCCATGGTTGCACTCATAAATAAAATCTTTTAGCGCCTTGCTTTCATAATTTGAAAAATCCCCTACGATTGCTAATTTCATTCTATAATTCATCAGCTTTTGTAGAATACCTCCCGCAATTTTATTGCTGAGATGGAAGAAATCTTCTACAAGATTGTCTTTACTGATGATAAATTTATTTTCTCCCGTTTCATAAGAAATGCTCATAAATACATCTAAAGCCGAGTTCTCATCCGATATAACAATCGATTCATCTTCAATTTTTACAATGTTGTCTTTTTCGTTTAAAGCCAATACTTTATACTTCACTCATTCCCTCCAAAATTCTTTGCAATTCTAAATCCCAAATCATCAATTCTGAAATCGGGAAATGTTTTTCTCCTTGAAGTTGCACCGCAAGCTCTTTCTTCGCTTACAAAGCTCCCACCCCTGAAAATCCGATAGTTTCCATATCGGTCTTCATCATATAAATCAAAACACCACTCCCATACATTGCCTATCATGTCAAACAGTCCAAAGTCATTTTCTTTCTTTGTCTTTACTTCATGCAATCTGCCTTCCGAATTTTCTTCAAACCAAGCAATCTCTTCAATATTACCATATCGGTATCCTTTTGTGTTTCCTCTGCATGCATATTGCCATTGGGCATCCGTTGGCAGCTTGAATCCGTTTTTCGAATCGTCAACTATAATTTTTTCCGAATCAGGATTTAATGTGTAACATTTTTCCAGCGCAAGTTTTTCCGAAAGATTATTACAAAATCGGATTGCTTCAAGCCAACTTACATTAACCACCGGACAGTCTTTCGTTTGAATATCACAGTCAATCTCCATTACATAACTATACAATTCATTCGTTACAGGGGTATTAAGTAACAAAAATGGCTCAACTGTCACTAACTCTTGTCTAACAATTTTTCCTTTGTTCGTTCCGGGAGCAGACATTTTATAATCTGAGCTTATCCACTTAATCGGATCAACAAAATCCCTTATGAGCTCCTGTCCTTCCGGAATCAAAACCATATTCTCTCTTATATATTTTGTCAAATCCATTTTATTTTCCTCAATCTATTTTCGCATCGAAATCATAACTCTTTTGTATAATAATATCTTTGGCCTGTGTAGGGATATTCTTTCAATGCAAACACTTCTTTATAACCATGCTTTTTATAAAAATCCGGTGCTTGAAAATTGGAAGTATCCACGAATGAATATTTACAATTTCTTTCTCTCGCCTCTTTTTCAGCCCTGTTCAAAATCTCTGAACCTAAGCCCTGTCCTCGTAAATTCTCTCCGACATACAAATATTCAATCTCGAGCCAATTCCCAAAAGTTTCCGCTACCATCCCGGCTATCAGATTCCCTTGTTCATCTTCTACATAGATGTTCAGCGGTTCACTTTTCGACGGTTCTCTCTTTGATTTATTATATGCCCTGACTAAATTTCCGAGTTCTTGTGTTTTCTCGGATTCTGTATTTTCCAATCTCAATTTCATTGTTGTCTCCCTGTCAGATTATCGCACTGTTTCAACCGATAGAAATTATTTTTTCACAGCACACACATAATCGTATATATTCTCTTGTTCTCCGTTTTTTAATCTTTTCATACATCGTTGAACCGGCCATATCACCGAGTTGTCGGGAAGTCTGACTGCAATATTCACTTCTCCTTGCGGATCTTCGTCATCGGTTTCCCAGTGACCGCCATAAATTTTTATAACGGTCTCTCCAATCAAACAGCCCAAACCGAACAAGATGGAACCGGATTGACCGGAAAGTGCTCCGCCTTCGCTTGATTGTTCATTAAAAAATCTTTCGATTTCTTTCATGCCTTCCAAATCATAATCCACTTTGTAGCCTGTTTTATTCAAATTGTTTTTAGCCCAGTTTGCATAAATAGGAATATCTTCCGCCAATGTGGTTTTTTCTTTTTGTGTTTGCATTTTTGTAGCATTTTCCTTTTTCTTAAATATATCAAATAAACCCATTTTTCACCTCACAAATTTCTTTCCATTTCCCTAGATTAACAAGGCTACCCTATCAAAAATTGCAGCAGAAAATCCGATGATTTAAAACCCAAACAAAAGCAATGCTCTTCCATTGTATCTATCTGCAAGAATCCTCATTCGCCCACTATTTTTCAACGCTTCTAATAAGAATCAGTTCTATAAACAAGCTGCTCACTTTCAATTTTCAAAATCAAAACAAATCTTGCTGATTAAAAAAGATTTCGTTCCGCTTCCTCATTCATTATATCATTTTCCCTATATTTTGTCAGAAAGCATTTTGTCAAAGGTCGTGTCAAGTTGTTGTGGAGTTTTTTAATAAATATGGTACAATATATAAAAATGATTTGAATAGGAGAACGGATTTTGACACTTAATTATAAAACTTTATAGATAAAAAGGACTTGAGGAAAGTTCATGTCATTAGAATGGCGGGACTTACCACCAATGTTATGGCTCAGATGGGAAAAATAAGCCGATTACATTCAAAAACCTTGAGAGAATATGCAAGGCACTTGATTGTACTCCTAATGATGTGATTAGCTTTGATGATAATTATGGAAGAGTAGAAGATTAAGAAAATTTAGTTGAATAGTAAAAATACATTCATTTGCCTATATGATGAAATGGAGATTTTAGCTGTCTATTTAAGTAAC
>JBGZSM010000011.1:0-14299 GCA_041853585.1 Filifactoraceae bacterium | reverse complement strand
TCCGCTGTCGTTGATAAAATCCTGGTCATTTGCCAAAGAGTAGATATTTCCTCCCGGTGCGGTGATGTCCGGTTTGAAATCACCGTCCGCTGTCAATCCGAAGCTTGAGAATGCAGAGATATATCCTGCCGTCTTGCTTTCAAAAGTTCCTACGCCTTTGCTGAACTTAAGGAATTGCTGTTTTTCTTTCAGCTTTAATCCAACAGATCTTCCAACCGCCGCTACCGGTACAGTCGCTTTTTCAACTCCTGCCATACCGAAGGACGAGTCTCCGCCTGAAGGTGAGTTAAAGATAATAACCCCAACCGCTCCTTTGCCGACGGCATTTTCAACTTTCTCTGAGAAGGTAATATCTCCACGCTCAATCAGTGCGTATTTTCCGGTAAGATCCACATTTTTTACATCATCCGGTTTTCCAAGCCCTACGAAAATATATTCATAGACTTCTTTGTCATCAAATTTTGCTAAAGTTCCTTGCCAACGGATAGAGTATGTTTCTCCTTTTGCCGCATCCTTCGTTGGAAGTACTCTAAAGAAAGGCTCCACAACCACATCATTTTGCAAGGAAGCAACCGCCATTGAATTTTCTTCAATCGCCGGGGTTCCCAAAATACCGTAGTCCGGATTTGCCGAATCCGGCAATATACCCAATTCGTCGCCGACAGCCGTTTCGTTTCCGGCTGCAATCGCTACGACGCATCCCGCTTCTTTCAGTTTTTTAAGCGCATCAATGGTATGCTTATCCATGGAGCGATAATCACCCGCCGGCGCACCCAAACTCATATTTGCGGAATCCGCTTTCAATATAGCGGCATCGTCCAATGCTTTCGCATAGAATACAGAACTTGTAGTCGGGCTGCTGTCTGTAAATACACGCATGAGCGCAAGCTGTGCTTCCGGTGCAATTCCTGAAAATACCGCATCTTTGTCGCCACTCTTAAATTTAACGGCATTCCCCGCTGCGATTCCGGCAACATGTTGACCGTGTGAGCTGAAGCTTGCTTCTTTCATACGGTTGTTAAAGTCACGATAGTTATATGCAAAAGGAATCTTATCTTTCACATAATGCCCCTTGAGTGTTCCTGCTGAAATGAGTGCATTGACTTCAGCTTTGCTCAGCTTAGCGCTATCTGACTCACTCAAGTAGAACGATTTATGGTTGACATCATAACCGGAGTCGATGATGGCAATCAGCGTTCCTTCTCCCTTGTTGTTTTCATAAATTCCGGGACTTCATACGATTTCTCGAACATCAAAAGGGTCTCTAAGAGCACTTCGGAGTTTGATTTCATTCGGATTTTTCGTCATCACGGTCAATGGATTCTTAAGAGTTGGCTTGCTTCTTTGTGTTGCAATCTCAACAAAATCCACATAATCCAATTGTGCAATCGTCTTTGCCTGTTCAAAGGTCAATTCTGCCGAAAAGCCGAAGAACAATACATGGTATTCAAAAATCGTAGAGATGTCGCCTACTTCGTTTTGGATTCGACGAAGCCCTTCTTGCACAATATCTTCCCCAAGACTTTGTTGCCTGGAAACATTGTCGCTCTGATACAATTCACTTGCCGGGACGACATCTCCTAAATTTTGGAAAGCTTCCGGTTTGAAAGAAACGATGACCTCCACGGAATCTTTCTCTTGAAGCTTACCATTAGCTTGATACAACAAAGCCTGCAACGCTCTTGTGCTGGTAGCCGTTGCATTTTCATTATTCTCTTGAGTTATTTTCCCGCCAAGTTCTTCTTTCAACGAAGCCGGCTCCGAATTATTGGCGAATGCAAAATTCGGAATCATCAAGAGTAGTGCTAACAATACGGATAACACTTTTTTATTCATAAACTACCTCATGTTTTGAGGTCGTCAATGTCGATATTCCGTTCCCCTAAAACAAACTTCCCTCCCCTTTGGATAATTAGACAATTTTACTTCAGCGTAAAATTCCTCGATATAACTCGCTTATGTAAAAAAGCCCCCCATAGAAACATCATATTCGAATTGATACCTCTATTGCGGAACTACATTCCATTTTCATTATAAACCAAATCGTCTTAAAATTCAAAGCCTTTTTTATCAAATGAAAATGATTTCTCCATTTTTAAAAATCCTTTTCTGACAGAAATATTTTCCATTCATAAAAAACTTATCTATTGCAAGGCTTCTTTATCTTTTGATTATATTTCTATTATAAATCCACCCCGGAAAAATTTTATTTGATAAATATATCATTCAGATAAAAATTTATTTTTTGCTTGATTGTTCAGTCCGTATAAAAATCCAAATGAACTATTGAACATTATGTAAAAAACACCGGAATTCCGGTGCTGAAATTTGGACTTAAAATGATAACTTCACAAGTTGATTTCCTTTATAAAATCCGATGCTTTCTTATATATTCAAAAATAAACCTTTCGAACGAAAATAGTAACAATACATTTTTCATGATATATTTACATGAAAAACTATCATCTTCTCAATTTCTAAAACAATTTCCGTATCATGCTTTTGCCAATTTGGCACGATTGGTGGAATCCTTTTGTATCAAAAAGACGGCAAACAAAATGACAATCATGCCGACGAATTTTTGTACCGTAATGCTTTCTCCCAAAATAAAGTACGAGCCGATAAGCGCGACGACCGGATTGATATAAGCGTAGGTCGAAACGACGGACACATTCCAGATTTTGAGCAAAAAGATATAGCAGGCGCTGCCTATCAATGTATCGACAATCGCCATATAAAGCGCCCCACCGACGGAAAGCACATTGCCATCGAAAATTTCAGGGCCGCCGTTGAATATAATCAGCATCGTATAAAATGCCAGCGGAACAAGCGTTTGGTACATCAACAACACCGAAACCGAGGTTGCGATTTTTTTGTTTTTGAGATAAATCGAGCCGCCCGCCCAAGACAACACGCCAAAGCCCATCAATATCAATCCTATCATATCGATTGGTCCGGCAGCCGCATCGCCGACGGACACGATGACAATTCCGACGATGCCGCCTAGAATACCAATCATTCCGGGCAATCCCACCAACATTTTTCGTTGTAAAATCGTCTCCAATACAACCATCACGACCGGCACGAGCGCAAAAAGAATCGGTACGATGCCCGCATCCAATCGTTTGGTGGCAAACATCATGAATACGCTGTTCAAAAAATACATCGAAGTCGAACTGATGGTGATCACCCAAAAATCTTTTCGACTGAGCAAAATCGATTTGTGTTTTGCCAAATTGTAAATGAGCAAAATGATTCCCGTAATGAAGAATCGTAAAAAACTGAAAGTAAACGGCTCAATGCCGGAAAGCCCCAGCTTTGTCGCAATCGAGCTCAAACCCCAAAATACACAAATCGCCAAATATGCCAAAAATCCCATTCCTATTTTCCTCTCCTGTCTTCCTTGATATTTTCCACCATCTGTTCGTAAAGTGATTTCGTCTGTCCAAAAATCAGCTCCGGTGAAACTCCTTTTGAATCCTCTCCCCAAACCGAAACGGATGCCCCGATGATACCCTCCGATTTGGCAAGGCTTTTATTTTCTCCGTCCCATTTTGTCAAATGCCAATTCTTTTCCAAATCCTGCAGCATGTATTGCAAACTTTCTTCGCTCGAATTGGATAAACTCGGGACAAAATACAGATAGAACGAATTATAAATCAGAATTTCGCGTCCTTCGTTTTGCAAATCCTCCAGCGAAGCGCGCGATTCTCTTCTTTCTTTTTTCTCGTCGGCGTCTTCAGTGTCGCCGTCAAAACTCCAATAATTGATTTGAATTTCCGAATCAATATTTTTAATATTTTCCTTGCTCAACAAATCATTCCATATCCGGACAACAAAGCCTTTTTGTTTCATAAAATCCGCCATATGATTGATATATTGCTCAATATCCTGCTCCTCAGCGAAAAAAAGTTCATCGCAGCCGATATGAAAATATCGACCGGAATCAAAAAGTTCCGCATACTCCTCATATATTTCTCGGGCAAAAGCAATCGCCTTCGGATTGGAAATATCGAGCTCGCCGATTCCGTCCGCCCAAAGCGGCGCTATCTCCTGCACAAATGCTTCGCCGTACTTTTGTTTCGCCAATTCCAAAAAAGCGCCGCAATGCGCCGGCATATCAATTTCCGGCACGATTTCCACCTTTTTCTCTTGCGCATAATCCAAAATTTCCTGCATCTGCTTTTTTGTCAAAAGTTCTTTTTCCCGCTGAGCTGATAAATCCAAAACCTCACATTCAATGCCCACGCTCTCATCATCGCTCAAATGAAGTTGCAAAAAAGAATGCTCTTCATTCGAGAGCAGGTCGATATACTGTTTAATTTCATCGACCGAATAATGCCGCCTCGCACAATCCAATGTAATGCCGGTCGAGACGGTGGAAATTTTTTCATCCTCGTGCATCTGTATATATAATAGTAGAAACACAAAAATCACAAGGAGCAATAATTCAATTTTTTTCATAGTTTTATCCGAGCAAAAGTTTTTCGCATCCCAAAAACTCAATATCTTATATTTATTTTGCAGCCATCATTCTCTTGCAACAAGTCGTCTTTTCAAAGTTTTCAAGCCTTCAATTTCCCAGTCCGTCTCCTCGCAATAGCCTTCCCCCCATTATACCGCTTGCCTTGCGCTTTTTCAACCGAGTTTTGCAAAGAGGTTGACTTTATTTCTTTTTTTGTTACAATCATTAAAAGAGGATTGGAGGTTATTGTGGGTAAGATTGCAAAGATATTCATCATTCTAATTTTGATTTCTTCGTCATCTTGGCAAAGTCATGGAGAAATCATGAATATTCCTGTTGTGAAACAGCATCCGGAGCTTCCGCATGGTTGTGAAATCACATCGCTTGCCGCCACATTAAAATTTTTGGGGCAGGATGTGAACAAGGTCGAGCTTGCCAAAAATTATCTGCCGCGCAAAGAGTTCTACATAAAAAACAAAAAGCTCTACGGAGCCGACCCGATGCAATATTATGTAGGCAGTCCGTGGAAACAAAACGGCTGGTTTTGTTATGCGCCGCCCATCGTGAGCGCCGCCAACAAATATTTTTCCGAAAAAAATCTGCCCTATGTCGCCGTCGATTTTTCAAAAAAAACGGAGCAGGATTTTCGAAAAGAAATTGCAAACGGAAATCTGATTTTGATTTGGACGACCCGAGATTTGAATTATGTAAAAAATATTCGCAAATGGCATTTTGAAAATACCAATCAAGCGCAAATCGTTCCTGTCAACCTGCATTGCGTCGTACTCCGCGGATTTGAAAAAAACAAAGTGCATTATATGGACCCGATTACCGCAAACCAAAGCGCCGATGTCCGAAAGTTTTTCAATCGCTATCGACATCTCGGCTCGCATGCGGTGCTGATTCAAAAAAATGAATTGCCGATTTTCACCAATCTATCCGTTTCGGCAAATCCGTCGGCATTTTTGATGCTGAAAAACGAGCACTATGAGCCGCCGGAAAATAGTCCGAACTTTGCGCAGCTCATCGTGTCGCTGGATTATTTTGCACAGATGAGCAAAGTCGATGTCAAACAAAACAACGAGCGCATCATTCTTTCAAATTCCGCGCATCGCTTGGAGCTCAGCTTGGGTTCATCTGCCGCGACGCTCGACGGACAGGAAATTTCACTTGCTCATCCCGCTTTGCAAATCGATGGAAAAATCTATATTTCGCTGCTTGATATTGCTACACAATTCGACATTTCCATCGTTGAATAAAAAAGTGAAATTTTGTTACTGAAATTCGCATCTTCATTGAAGATTTAAGCCAAAAGATATTGACGAAAGACACAATTTGATTTATCATATTTTAGAAACGAAAATCTTTTAATTTGACCCCGAGAGGTCAGAAAGGAAATCGCATGACTTTTGTTCAAACAGAAGCGTCTTTTGGTGCGCAAAAATTTATTACGAAATTTACAAGCAGGGCATTTTCTAACGGAAACAATGCTCCTGCTTTTATTTTTGATCAAAGGAGAAGGTAATGAAAGCAAAGCTAATTTTACAAAACGGGATGGAATTTGATGGCAAGGCATTCGGCTATCTGCACGAAACCGTCGGCGAAGTGGTTTTCAGCACGAGCATGAGCGGATATCAGGAAATTCTGACCGACCCGTCCTACTATGGTCAAATCGTCGTCATGACTTATCCCCTCATCGGAAACTACGGCATCAACTTGGACGATTCCGAATCCGCGTCGCCTTGGGTAAAAGGCTTCATCGTTCGAGAAAAATCCGATAACCCGAATAATTTTCGATGCGAATTGGAGCTTGACGATTACTTAAAATCCAATAAGATTATGGGACTGGAAGACATCGACACGAGAGCATTGACCAAGGTACTTCGAAAAGAAGGTGTGATGAACGGCATCATCGTTCTTGAAAATCATAATATCGACGCCAAAGTAATTCAAGAAAAGCTGGCTTCGTACCATATCGACGATTCGATTGAACAGGTTTCAACCAAAAAAATATACGAATACGGCAAAGGCAAAATCAAGGTCGCCGCTTTGGATTTCGGGCTCAAAAGCAGCATGCTCAAACGATTTGCCGAAAGAGATTGCACCGTCAAAGTATATCCGCACAACACGAAGGCGGCGGAGATACTCGCCGACAATCCCGATTTGATATTTCTAAGCTCGGGGCCGAGTCATCCCGAAAAGCTTGACTATATAATAGAAGAGATAAAAATTTTAGCGGAGAAAAAACCGACCGTTGCGATTTGTTTGGGACATCAGTTGTTGACTCTGGCATTCGGCGGCAAGGTTGCGGCGCTCGAATTCGGTCATCGCGGCAGCAATCATCCGGTCAAAAATTTACTGATGGACAAGGTACACATCACCGCACAAAGCCACAGCTACTACACTTCTGAGCTTCCGCCGGATTTTGAAATCACCCATCAGAGCATGAATGACGGCACCATCGAAGGCATGCGACATAAAAGCAAGCCGATTTACTCGGTGCAATTTCATCCCGAAGGCGGACCGAGCGAAAATCGATACATTTTCGACGAATTTATAAAATATGCGCAGGAGGTACACAATGCCTAAAAATCCAAACATCAAAAAAGTTCTCGTCATCGGCTCCGGCCCCATCGTCATCGGTCAGGCGGCGGAATTCGATTATTCCGGAACACAGGCTTGCCAATCGCTCAAAGAAGAAGGTGTTGAAGTTGTACTCGTCAATTCCAATCCTGCAACCATTATGACCGACAAAAATATTGCGGACAAAATCTACATTGAGCCCATCCATGCCGAAGCGATCGAAAAAATCATTGCCAAAGAAAGACCCGATTCGCTGCTCGCCGGCATGGGCGGTCAAACCGGACTCAATATGTCCATCGAGCTTTATGAAAAAGGAATTTTGGATAAATACAATGTTCGTCTAATCGGAACTTCCATCGAATCGATTAAAAAAGGGGAAGACCGAGAGCTCTTCCGCGATATGATGCGCGAAATCAACCAGCCCGTGATTGAAAGCGAAATTATCAATGATATCGAAAGCGGTGTGCAATGGGCTGCAAGAGTCGGATATCCCGTCATCGTTCGTCCGGCTTATACGCTTGGCGGCTCCGGTGGCGGAATTGCCGAAAACGAGCAGGAGCTTCGCACGATTTTGGAGTCCGGCTTAATGCTCAGCTCCATCCATCAAGTACTTCTCGAGAAAAGTGTAAAAGGCTGGAAAGAAATTGAATTTGAAGTAATTCGAGATGGTAAAGGCAACTGCATCACCGTATGTAATATGGAAAATATCGACCCTGTCGGCATTCACACCGGCGATTCCATCGTTGTCGCACCATGTCAAACGCTGTCGGATAAAGAAATTCAAATGCTCCGAACCGCATCCTTCGACATCTTGAACGCGGTCGGTATCGAAGGCGGATGTAATGTGCAATTCGCGCTCAATCCGAACTCCTTTGAATATGCGGTTATCGAAATCAATCCGCGCGTGTCGCGTTCTTCCGCACTCGCGTCCAAAGCAACCGGTTATCCGATTGCAAAAGTCGCTGCAAAAATTGCGCTCGGCTTCGGATTGGATGAAATCAAAAATTCGATTACCCAAAAAACCTACGCTTGCTTTGAGCCTTCCATAGACTATGTGGTCGTCAAAATTCCGAAATGGCCGTTCGACAAATTCTACCATGCCAACCGAAAACTCGGTACGAAAATGATGGCGACCGGAGAAATTATGGCAATCGGCAGCAATTTTGAAGCAGCTTTTCTCAAAGGAATCCGCTCGCTTGAAATCAAAGCCTTCTCGTTGGAGCATCCGAAGTTCAAAGAATACTCCCTCGCCGAGCTGAAAGATAAAATCGTCACTCCGGATGACGAACGAATTTTTGCACTCGCGGAAATTATTCGCCGCGACTATCGAATGGACAAAATCAATCGAATGACCGGCATCGATGTATTCTATCTTGAAAAATTCAAATGGATTATCAACGAAGAACAAAGACTCAAGCTGAGCAGCATTCAAGATTTGAACAAAGATTGGCTTTACAAACTCAAAAAACACGGTTTCAGCGACAAAGGAATTGCGCAAATGCTCAAAGTATCGCCCGACCAAATCTATTCGCTGCGTAATATTTGGCAAGTGATGCCCGCTTACAAAATGGTCGATACCTGCGCCGGAGAATTCGACGCCTATTCGCCATACTACTATTCCACATACGAAAGCTATGATGAAGTGGAAGTATCCAATCGCAAAAAAGTCATCGTCATCGGCTCCGGCCCGATTCGAATCGGACAGGGAATCGAATTCGACTACGCCTCCGTTCATTGCGTGATGGCATTGCGGGAGATGGGCATCGAAACCATTATTATCAACAACAATCCGGAAACCGTCAGTACCGATTTCAACATATCCGACAAATTATATTTTGAGCCGTTGACCGAAGAAGATGTGCTCGAAATCATCAATAAAGAAAAGCCTGACGGCATTATTTTACAATTCGGCGGACAGACGGCAATCAAGCTCGCTCGATTCCTGAAAGAAAAAAATATTGCCACCTACGGCACGACCTCCGACCAAATCGACTTGGCGGAAGACCGAGAGCAATTCGACGCGCTGCTTGAAAAATTGAATATCCAAAGGCCGAAAGGAAAAGCCGTATGGTCGCTTGAAGAAGGAATCGCCGAAGCACAAAAATTAGGCTATCCCGTTCTCGTCAGACCGTCCTTTGTACTCGGCGGACAAGGAATGGAAATCACCTACTCCGAAGAAGAAATCACCCACTATCTTGCCGACGCCTTCGCCAAAGACAGCAAAAATCCGATTCTCATCGACAAATATCTGATGGGACGAGAACTGGAAGTCGATGCAATATCCGACGGAGAAGATATTTTGATACCGGGAATTATGGAGCACTTGGAGCGTGCAGGAGTGCATTCCGGCGATTCCATCACGAT
Source organism: Filifactoraceae bacterium (assembly GCA_041853585.1). Classification (GTDB taxonomy): domain Bacteria; phylum Bacillota; class Clostridia; order Peptostreptococcales; family Filifactoraceae; genus JAUNKE01. The sequence goes on along the minus strand of JBGZSM010000011.1, from coordinate 4,887 downwards.
GTTCCCGAGCAAAAATGTTTCCGATAAAATCAAACAGGACATTTTGGATTACACCACGAAGCTCGCAAGAGGAATCGGCATCCGCGGAATGATTAACATCCAGTTTATCAGCTACAATGAAGAACTCTATGTAATCGAAGTCAATCCGCGCGCTTCACGAACCGTTCCGTATATTTCCAAAGTCAGCAATGTGCCGATTGTTGCCATCGCAACGAGAGTCATGCTCGGTGAAAAACTTTCCGAGATCGGATACGGAACCGGCATTTACAAGGAGAGTGAGCGAATCACCGTCAAAGTTCCGGTATTCTCCACTCAAAAATTGCCGAATGTGGAAGTCAGTTTAGGACCTGAAATGAAATCGACCGGCGAAGTGCTCGGCATCGGAAAGACTTATGAAGAAGCATTGTTCAAAGGATTCTTGGGTGCCGGAATGTATACCAAGGCGAAAGGCAAAGTCATTATGGCGACCATCAATGACGCTGACAAAAAAGAGTTTTTGAATATGGCAAAAGAGCTTCACGGGCTCGGTTTTGAATTCGTAGCGACGAGCGGAACCGCAAAAGCGCTCAACGAAAACGGCGTGCCGGCTAAAACCGTCAACCGAATCGGACAGGAAAGCCCGACGCTGCTCGATATGATTGTGGATAAAGAAATCAATCTGCTCGTCAACACCCCGACCAAAGGAAATGACTCCAAGCGAGACGGATTTATTCTTCGTCGCTCAGCCATCGAGCGCAATATCGATGTCATGACATCGCTTGATACCCTTCGCGCATTGCTCGCGTTTGAAAAACAACAACTCAACATCGGCGACCTTGACATCTACGATTTGTATTAGGGAAATAGAATCGAATTTTCATTTTGAAATTGAATTTAGAAAAATGAATTCGCAATCAGAAATCACAATTTGAAACCAAATTTAAAAATCGAAGTCACAATAAAATATACAACTTACAAAAAGCCTGCAAATTGCAGGCTTTTTGATGCTTTAATATAGAATACTAAATATTATTTTCTCCAAACGGATTTGTTTCTTCCGCTACCAATGGCAAATCATTCTCTAAGAAAGAAGGATACATCACTCCGGTATTTTCTTCTTCCATACACGCATTATCTACCCAAAGCTCACACTGTGCCATAACAGTTTGAACTGCATCCTCTCTTTTATCAGGCGGATAACCATATTTTTTCAAGAGTTTTTTTATTTCCATTCTCATTTTCGCTCTTGCTGAATCTTTCTTTTGCCAATCAATCGTTCTGTTTTTACGGAGTGTTTCAGCCAACTCCTTCGTAATTGCAATCAACTCTTCATTCTCGTAAAAATCTTTGATTGCTTGCGGTTTCGTAAGTGCATCGTAAAAAGCCAATTCATCTGCGTTTAAACCTAACTGCTCCCCTTCTTTTTGGGCCGAGGCAATCTGCCTTGCTAAGTTTAACATTTCTTCAATGACTTGTTCGTTTGTAAGCATTCCATTCAAATAGGAGTTAAGAGCTTTTTGCATAATCTCACTGAACTTTTCAGATTTCACGATATTTGTTCTTCGATATATAGAAACTTGCTCAGAAATCAATTTTTTAAGAAGCTCCACTGCAAGATTCTTTTCCTTCATGTTCGCAACTTCTTGCAAAAATTTCGGATCAAATAACGAAAATTCTTCTTTGATGTCTGAAAATAAATTAATAACGCCATCACTTTTTATGCTTTGCTTCAAAAGTTCGTTGATTCTCCGATTCATCTCCGGCAAGGAAATTTTCTTATCCACTCCGGTATTTGTAAGTCGAAGAACAAGAACACGAACCGCCTCAAAAAATGCTGCCTCAAATCTCATTTTCTCATCTATTAGAGAAGAACATAGTGATAGTGCTTGATGAAGCATCAATGCCTCTTTTACAAAAGAAGCTTTATCTTCCGTTTTCTCCCTTCCGATAATAAAGTTCATCGCCCCACTAATTGTCTTTGCTCTTTCCAAGTCGGAACCATCAAAAAACTTTGAGTAATCATAGCCATGGAACTTATCACGACAAATCGAGAGTTTTTCCAAGAATTTTGGATATGCAATTTTAGAAACATCCGTATCACCATAATTCTTTTTATCTCTTGTGGTGTAATCATTCATCGCTTGTTTCAGTGCAGATGCAATCCCTACATAATCGACAACCAGCCCACCTTCTTTATCTCTAAATACGCGATTTACACGAGCAATCGCCTGCATCAAATTGTGTCCGCTCATCGGTTTATAAACATACATTGTTGCAAGAGACGGCACATCAAATCCGGTCAACCACATATCTACAACAATAGCAATCTTCATAGGACTATCATTATCTTTAAACTTTCTTGCCAATTCTTCCTTATGTTGCTTATTTCCAATAATTTGGCGCCATTCTTCATCATCTTTATTACTTGAAGTCATTACAACACCAACTTTATCTGTCCAATTTGGTCGAAGTTGCAAAATTCTATTGTAAATTTTCATTGCAATAGCTCTTGAATAAGCGACAATCATTGCTTTCCCGGTTAGCAAGTCCTGACGGTTGTTCTCATAATGATTTAGAATATCATCCACCAACGAATTGATAGTGTTATCATTCCCAAGAATCGCTTCCATTTGTCCAAGCTCTTTTTTGCTTTTTTCAATGACGCCCGCATCTGCATTTTCAGCCATCAAATCATATTCCGCGTCTATTAAACGAAGAACTTTTTCATCAAGATTAAGTTTTATAACACGGCTTTCATAATAAACCGGTCTTGTTGCTCCATCTTCTACTGCTTGCGTCATATCATAAACATCAATATAATCTCCAAAGACTTCTCTCGTGCTACGATCTTTTGATGAAATGGGTGTACCGGTAAATCCAATATATGTCGCATTCGGTAAAGTGTTTCTAATAATCCTTGCCGTTCCGACAACACGCTTTGCAACTTCTTCTCCATCCTCATTCTTAGTCATCCGAATTTTTTCTGCCAAACCATACTGCCCTCTATGCGCTTCATCTGCCATGACGACAATATTATGACGCTCAGATAAAGCTTCAGAAGACTCTTCAAACTTCTGCATGGTAGTAAAAATAATTCCATTCGCCTTTCGCCCATCAAGAAGTTCTCGCAAATGCTCACGACTTTGAGCTTGAATTGGCTCCTGCCTCAAAAAATGCTTACACTTGGAAAACTGTGTATAAAGTTGGTCATCCAAATCATTCCTGTCTGTAATAACAACAATGGTTGGACTATCCAACTTTTTCTGTAAAAGATGTGCATAAAAAACCATCGATAATGACTTTCCACTTCCTTGAGTATGCCAAAATACACCGCCTTTTCCATCAGTAAGAGTTGCGTTTTGAGTTGAAATAACCGCTTTATTTACCGCAAAATATTGATGATATCCTGCTAAAATTTTAAAAGTTTGTGTTCCTTCATTCGAAAAACAAATGAAGTTTTTTATAATATCAAGAAACCTTTCTTTTTGGAAAATCCCTTCAAAAAAAGTATCAAATTGTGCGTATTGTGTATTCTCATAACTACCGTCTTTCGTTTTCCACTCCATAAAACGATCTTCACCGGAAGTAATCGTTCCTGCTTTCGAAGTCAACTGGTCACTCATTACACAAATCGCATTGTAAATGAACAAAGAAGGAATTTCCAACATATAGTTTCTAAGCTGCCGATATGCTTCAGACACATCGGTCTCTTCACGACTCGGAGACTTCAACTCCATCAAGACAATCGGTAATCCGTTCAAAAACAAAATAATATCCGGTCTTTTATTGCTATTTTCAATATATGTCCATTGATTCGCAACGATAAATGAATTGTTACCCGGATTATCATAATCCACCAAATATACAATAGCGGAGCGCTCTTCTCCGTTTTCAAAATATCTTACCGGAATACCATTTTGCAGATAATCCATAAAAAGATTATTTTTTTGAACAAGCTCCGCATTTTCAAAGTTCTTTAATTTATAAAGCGCATCTTGAATTGCATCAAAAGGAAGTGCTCTGTTCAAACGATTTAACGAATCAACAAGAACTTCCTCATACAAAGGATCACGAAAATCCCTTTCAATATTCGGACCATAAACATGCTCATAACCCAAATCGTTTCTAAATAGCTCAACAACTGAGTTTTCATAATCCGTTTCAGTATAGAACGCTACCATTACTTAGACCCCTTTCATCACTTTTTAATAGATAATCTATCAACCACTTTTATCCATTGTAGCAAAGTTTCTTCTCTCAATATTAATCGAGCTTTTAGTTTTTCTCTATCTCTATTTTCTAAAATATAATAATGCTCTCCATTCTTACTGTTGATATTAAATAAACCATGAGCAAAAGCACATCTGATAGCATAGAAAAGAGATTCCGACTTCGAATCTTTATTCTTAATATGAATAGCTAATTCATCATCAAAAACAACTTTATCTAGTACACCGTATTCTCTACACATATTTTCAACCTCTGAGACTTTGCAAACTTTCCATCTTAATCCTAAAAACTTACTAATTTTTTTTAACTCTATAGTCAATCTATGCATATCGCAATTTCTTTGCTTAAAATTTTCCCCTCTATTGCTCACTCCAACCACTGGAGTTTCAATTACATAAAATCTATATATTTTCGCAAAGTTGGAATCCGAAAAGAAAATTTACTTAAAAACTTCCATGCTTGTTTTTTCATTTTAATATTCCCCCTTATAATAAAAACAATAATTTAGCGGCTTAAAGGTCGATATCGGAGACATCAAGTTCACCTAACACCAGTTTAGGTAGTAAAGAGTCACGAATTTGCTCTAAACGGCAGATTTCATTGTAGTTATTTCGAATCGCTGCATCCATTGGTGCAACTAATGCCTCAAATTCATCAATCTTTTGATTCGAAGGTATA
>JBGZSM010000010.1:0-43573 GCA_041853585.1 Filifactoraceae bacterium | reverse complement strand
TTTTTATTTCGCCGGGACAGGAAGTGTATCAGGGAATGGTTGTCGGACAACATGCCAAAGCGGGCGATTTGGATGTCAATGTCAACAAGAGAAAGCAGGCGACCAATATGCGTGCATCGGGAGCGGACGAAGCGCTTCGTTTGAGTCCGCCGAAAATCATGTCGCTTGAAGAAACGATTGAATTCATAGGAAATGATGAATTGGCGGAGCTTACTCCGAAATCGATACGCATCCGTAAACGAATTTTGGACAAAAATTTGCGCGCGAAATCAAGAAACAAATAAGGGCTTTCCCTTGACACTATCGAGTTAATTATGTATAATGACAAAAATTAAGAAGTCGTTGGATACGGAGGTTAAAATGGATAATAAGGAAATTTTGCTGACCAAAGAAGGCTATGACAAGATTGTCGAAGAGCTCGACTATCTCAAAGCCGTCAAGAGGGCGGAAGTTGCAGAGCGAATCAAAATTGCCATTTCATTCGGAGATATTTCGGAGAATGCGGAATATGACGAAGCGAAGAATGAGCAAGCGCAAATGGAAGAGCGAATCTATAAGTTGGAGAATCAGCTGCGCGTTGCACGAATCATCGAAGACGAAGAAATCGACTACGATACGGTGACCGTTGGAGCGAGTGTCAAAATCGAAGTGAAGGATTCGTCGATGAAAAAAGCATCCGTCGAAGAATATACCATCGTCGGCTCTACGGAGGCGGACCCGTCGATGGATAGAATTTCAAATGAATCGCCAATCGGTTCAGCGCTGCTGGGCAAAAAAGTGGGAGATAAAGTTACCGTTCAGATTCCGATGGGAACCGCAAAGATAAAAATACTTGAAATCGCAAGATAGAAACGGAGAAAGGTTATGGAGTTAAATCATAATGAATTGGTACAAGTTCGAATCGATAAATTAAACAAGTTGAAAGCGGATGGCAAAGACCCTTTTCTTAATGAGCGTTTTGATTTTACCCATCATTCAATCGACATTCTCGATGATTTTGAAATACTGGAAGGCAAAGATGTGGCAATCGTCGGCAGAATTATGTTGCTTCGTGAGCACGGCAAGGCAAGTTTTGCGACGCTTCAGGATTCCGAAGGTCGAATTCAAATCTATGTAAGACAGGATATGATTGGCGAAGAATCGTATCAGGATTTTACAACCTTTGACATGGGCGACATCATCGGCGTTCAAGGAAAAGTATTTAAGACGCAAAAAGGCGAAATTTCGGTAAAGGCGGAGAAGGTGGTTTTGCTTACCAAATCCTTGCAGCCGTTGCCGGACAAACATTCCGGTTTGAAGGATCAGGATATTCGTTATCGTCAGCGATATGTGGATTTGATTGTCAATCCGGAAGTGAAGCAGGCATTTTTAACAAGAAATAAAGCGATTAAAGCGATGCGTGATTATTTGGATCAGCGCGGATTTATTGAAATGGACACGCCGATTCTCAATACGATTGCCGGCGGCGCGAATGCAAGACCATTTGTGACGCATCACAATACATTGGACATCGATATGTATCTTCGAATCGCCAACGAATTATATCTAAAACGATTGATTGTCGGCGGATTTGAAAAGGTATATGAGATGGGAAGGATGTTCCGAAACGAAGGAATGTCCATCAAACACAATCCGGAATACACCGCGATGGAATTATACTGGGCTTATGTCGATTACCAAGCGATTATGGAATTGACCGAAAATATCGTGGCTCACATGGCGAAGGAAGCAACCGGCAGCATGGTTGTCAATTATCAAGGCAAAGAAATCAATTTTGCGCCGCCTTGGAAAAGAATTTCGATGATTGATGCGGTAAAACAATACACCGGAGTCGATTTCAACAATATCCAAAGCGATGAAGAAGCGATTGCGGTTGCAAAAGAAAAAGGTATTGAGCTTACACCGGCGACGATGAGCAGGGGACATATCATCAGCTTGATGTTTGAAGAATTCTGCGAAGAGCATCTTCATGAGCCGACCTTTGTTACGCATCATCCGGTAGAAATTTCGCCATTATCCAAGCGAAATCCGCAGGACCCGAGATTGACCAACCGATTTGAAGCTTTCGTCAACACTTGGGAAATCGCCAATGCGTTCTCGGAGCTCAACGACCCGATTGACCAGCGATACCGATTTGAAGAGCAGATTAAGCAAAAAGAGCTCGGCGATGATGAAGCGCATGAGATGGATGAAGATTTTCTCAATGCAATCGAAGTCGGATTGCCGCCAACCGGCGGACTTGGAATCGGAATCGACCGATTGATTATGTTGTTGACCAACTCATCATCCATTCGAGATGTCATTCCGTTCCCGACAATGAAACCGATTGTTCAGGAAAATGAAGAAGAATAACGGATTACGGAAATAATAGAGAGCATACAAGAAACGGGTGCAGCAGCAGCCGTTTCTTTGAAAGAAAAAGACAACACTTTTTAATCAATGGTACTTGATAGTAAGTGATAATAGGATTGTCAATATCTTAAGATCTTTGTGATTCTGTGTCAAGAGAAATGCGATACATTCTTCTCTATCTCAAATAGTTATAGTCAAGCTAAAAGGGGCGATATCACTATCGTCTTTTTGTGTGCTCAGTTTGGATTAACTGGGTGGTGTGAATTTACTATAGCCTTGTGTTAAGGGAAGTAATTGTCTTTATTATGAATTTATGATACAATTTCAATGTGAAATTATTAAAGAACAAGCTTAAACCGAATTGTTGGGCGTTTTTTATATCCTACTATAGTACAATTAGTTACAAATTCAAAAGGAAGGACGGGCATTTTGAATTTAAAAGACTATTTAGGAGAAACGAATCTCTATGATAAAAAAGGAAAAGTTGAACTGAGTAAGCCAAAGTCTTGGTTGAAATCGGTATCGGCTTTTGCAAATGGTCGCGGTGGAAAGCTAATCTTTGGAGTAAAAGAAGATAATGAAATTTTAGGGATTGATGATTATCAAAATGACTCGGAAAAGATTAGTGAAATTATACAGACTAGAATGGATTCCATACCGGAATTTGATATGGAAATCCAAGAAATAGAAAATAAAATCATATTGATATTAAACATCTATTCGGGGAAAAATACTCCCTATTTTGTAGTGGATGGTGGATCAAGAACGGCATATAAAAGAGTAGGGAATCAAAGTGTTCCGGCTACGAGAATAGATTTATTTAATATGTCTCTAAGGGGGCAACAAGTAACTTATGATTCGTTGGAATCGGATAAGAAAATTCAAGATGTAACTTTTAAAGAACTGGCTATTGAATATAAAAAAAGGACTTTAAAAGAGTTTGAAGAAAAAGATTTACATTCATTCGGCTTAGTAAATGAAGAGGGGAATTTGACAATAGCAGGAAGTTTATTTGCTGATGGATACCAAGTCTATCAATCAAGAGTTTTTTGCACCAGATGGAATGGGCTTGATAAGGCAAATGGGCTGATGGATGCCTTAGATGATCAAGAATTTGAAGGCAATATTATATATTTGCTAAAGGCTGCTATGGACTTTGTAAAAAGAAATTCTAAAAAAATGTGGAAGAAAGAACCTATGTATAGAATAGAATATCCTGAGTATCCTGAAAGAGCAGTACAAGAAGGGATAGTGAATGCACTTATTCATAGAAATTATTCAATAATCGGAAGTGAAGTGCATTTAGATATTTACGATGATAGGTTGGAAATTTATTCTCCGGGTGGTATGCATGATGGAACTTTCATACAAAATATTGACCCGTACAAAGTGTCGTCTTCAAGAAGAAATCCGCTTCTTGCAGATTTATTTGCACGAATGAATTTAATGGAAAGACGAGGTTCCGGACTTAGGAAAATTATTGAAGCCTATGAATTTGAAGAAAATTACAAAGAAGAATTAAAACCTGAATTTAAGTCGACGGAAAGCTCGTTTTTTACAATTATTAGGAATCTAAATTTTGACGGTCAAAATGATGGTCAAAATGACGGTCAAAATGACGGTCAAAAATTAAAACCTAAAGACAGGCAAGAAAAAATAATTCATATAATGAAAGGTACACAGAATATTACCACGCTTGAACTATCAAAATTGTTTTCTGTATCTGTAAGTACAATAGAGAGAGATTTGAAAAAATTAACTGACGAAAAAGTAATTCAATATGTAGGTAGTGCCAAAGGCGGTCATTGGATAGTGAAGAAATAAATATCTCAATTTATAATACAAGAAACGGGTGCAGCAGCAGCCGTTTCTTTGAAAGAAAAAGGACTTGGTTTTCCAAGTCCATAAAGAAATCTATCTTATTACTCGATTGTTAGAACGATATGACGCATAAGATGTATCCCTATTTAGATTGCTTCTACCCGCAGTTCGTCTCGGAGTAGAGAGCGTAGATGTTGTTTTTGCTTTCGCAGTACCAACAGAAACTTTCTTTGATGCATAAGATACTCTGCGATTGCTCGGTCGGTTCTCAGTTGGTAAAATTAAAATTTCATTTTTAAGTAAGCTTACATACAATTGTATTATCACACGAACTGATACCAATAAGCAAGCAAACAAGAGTAAATATCTTGTCAACAAAGAATCTTCCCCCCTTCAATTGTTTGTTTCAAATAATAGTATATTATAAGATTGTGACAATTGCAATACATAAATCGGAAAAAATGCCAAAAAAACCAAAAAAATTTTGTTTTTTTATGCTAAAATTACAAAAAAGGCATTTTTTTGATGAAATTAAGATAAAAAAGGTGAATTTGAGATGAATATCAAACTGAAGATTGAGTACGAAGGAACAAATTATTCGGGATGGCAAAAGCAACAAAATCTGCGAACTATACAAGATGAAATTGAAAAAGCAATCAAAAAAATTACGAATCAGGAAATTGAAGTTCACGGATCGGGAAGAACAGATGCAGGAGTTCATGCACTGGGTCAGGTGGCAAATTTTGAAATTGAGACAAAAATTCCTGCAGAAAAAATAAAATTTGCTTTGAATCAGCACCTTCCGGATGATATTCGAATCTTGTCGAGCGAGGAAGCGGACGCAGGATTTCATTCAAGATTTTCGGCGAAAGGCAAGACTTACCGCTATCGGATTCAGACGGGCGAAGTGAAACGCCCTTTTGAAAGAAATACTGCATACTTTGTGCGGGGTGATTTGGATATCGGAAAAATGAGAGAGAATGCAAAATATCTAATCGGAGAGCACAATTTTGCGTCATTCAAATCGGAAGGTTCATCAGCAAAAAATTTCGTTCGTGAGATTTTTTCCATCGAGATAAGAAAAACGGAAGATATTATCGAAATCGAAATTTCGGGGAACGGCTTTCTATACAATATGGTGCGTATCATCGTAGGCACTTTGGTCGAAATCGGAAAGGGAAGAAATTTGGATATCCCGGAAATTTTGAGACAGGAAAAAAGAGAGTTTGCCGGTCCGACCGCACCGGCGCATGCTTTGTTTTTGAAAGAGGTGTATTATTAAATTGCAAAATGGAGCAAAATATTTTGCGAAAAGGTTTTCGATTGACGACAGATGCGCCTTTTCATGCTATAATGTAAGTATTATTTTGTCATGGATGGAGGATGTATGAATTTTAAAAGTGATATTGCAAAGCAATTAAAGCAAGAATTGCCTAATTTTGAAATAGAAGAAATTGAATCGCTGATTGAAGTGCCGCCGAATATGGAGATGGGCGACTATGCATTTCCATGTTTTCGTTTGGCGAAGGAATTTCGAAAATCGCCGAATGACATCGCAAAGGAGTTGGCTGAAAAAATTCCGGCGGATGGTGTAATCAAAAGTGTGAGCAATTTGGGCGGCTATGTCAACTTTTTCATCGACAAGTCGGCATGGGCGAGCAAGGTTATCCGCCGCGTATTGAGCGATGGTGAGAATTTCGGCAAGTCAAATTTTGGTGAGAAAAAAACGGCGCTGGTCGAGTTTTCTTCGCCGAATATCGCAAAGCCTTTCCACTTCGGCCATGTTCGCACGACGGTAATCGGTCATTCTTTGGCACGAATTTATGATTTTTTAGGATTTAATACGCTGTCGCTCAATCATTTGGGGGATTACGGAACGCAGTTCGGAAAGCTGATTGTCGCATTCAAAGCATGGGGAGATAAAGAGACTATCGAAAAAGATCCCATCAATGAATTTCTGAAATTGTATGTGCGTTTCCATCAGGAAGCGGAGCAGGATTCGGCATTGGAAGAGGAAGGTCGCGCGTGGTTCAAGAAATTGGAGGATGGCGATGAAGAAGCTTTTGCGCTTTGGAAATGGATGCGCGATATTTCGCTTAAAGAATTTAATAAGGTATATGATATTTTGGGAATCCGTTTCGATTCCTTCAACGGCGAGAGTTTTTATTCGGACAAAATGCCGCGCGTGTTGCAGCAGTTGGAAGAAAAAAATCTGATTGTGGAATCGCAGGGAGCGAAAATTATCGATTTGGAAGAATTCGGCATGCCGGCGGCGTTGGTGGAAAAGAAAGATGGCTCCACATTATATATCACAAGAGATTTGGCGGCGGCGATTTATCGTAAAGAGCATTACGACTTTTTCAAGAATGTATATGTTGTCGGGACACCGCAGGAATTGCATTTCAGACAGCTCAAGAAAATTTTGGAGTTGATGGGGCATGATTGGGCAAAGGATTGTATCCATGTTCAATTCGGTACCGTATCGCTGGAAGACGGCTCAATGTCCACGAGACAGGGCAGAGTGATTTTCCTGGAGGAAGTGCTCAAAAAAGCCATCGACAAAACCAAAGAAATTATTGAAGAAAAAAATCCGAATTTGGAAGAAGTGGATAATGTTGCTCGTCAGGTCGGCGTCGGAGCAATTATTTTCCAAGAGCTTTCGAACAGTCGAATCAAGGACTATCAGTTTTCATGGGAAAGAACGCTCAGCTTTGAGGGTGAAACCGGACCTTATGTGCAATATGCACATGCGCGTTGCTGCTCACTGATTAAGAAATCATCGATTAAGCCGAGCGAGGAACTCGACTATTCCATCTTGGCGAGCAATGCCGATGCGATGGAAGTGGTTCGCGTGCTCACAACCTTTGACGAAGTGATTATGCGCGCATACAATCGCAACGAGCCGCATCATATTGCAAGATTCTCGCTGGATTTGGCGCAAGCCTTCAACAAATTCTACCATGACAATCATATTTTGACCGGCGAAGAAAATATGCAAAAAGCATATATTTCCTTGGTGGAATGTGTTCGCTTGGGATTGTTGAACAGTTTATACTTGCTTGGAATGGAAGCACCGCAGAAAATGTAGCAGGCATTTGCCTGCTTCTTTGCTGATTTTTGCAAAAGATTTTTGTAAAGCGATGCGGAAGCTTTTTATACAATTATACAAAGGCGATAAAAGATGCTATATATAGGAAGGAAAATTTTAGCAAAGGAAATTTTTGTGTGAAGGTTAGCATAGGAAGGCAACAAATTTTAGTAAAAGGCAAGGCATGGAAAACCAACCGAAAAGGAAGGCAACGATTTTATGGATAATATTTCGAAACTGTATCAAAAAACTCTACTTTACGGCAATACCGAAATTGCCTATCTGACGACGAGAGCGATGATGCCGTCTAAGGAACGGGAATTGATTTATGTGGATGAGCATCGCTTGAAAAATGAGCTCAGGCTTTATAAATACAATCGCGAAAAAGGATTCCCGAGTTTGTTGTCCTCGCTGATTCCGATTATTATAGCCAACCCGAGCATTGAAAAATCGTATGAGCAAGCGATTATTCTCTTGGAGATGATACGCAGACAGGTAACGGTGCAGAACAAAATGGGAGTGAGCCTGCTTTGTCATCTCCTATATAATATAGAAGATTTCAGTTCCAAATTTGCGGAATTCAAGATGCTCGATGCGAGCAAGGAAGAAGAGGTGGCTTTTCAGAAAGCGAAAATCGACATCATCTTGAACAAAAAGACGCTCAACGAATTGATTCTCGAATTTCTATCGGAGCAGGATATCGAGAACAACAACAATCTATTGGAAAAGCTGAAGTCGGATGAAGAAAAAATATCGGTAGATGCAACCGCAGAGAAGATGAGCAATTATCTTTTGAAGCTGAGTCGTTTTGAAGTATCGCCGAAGTCGCTCGGCGGCAATTTCGACATGGCGGCGATTTGCAAAAAACAGGCTCATGAAAAAGGAAGCGATGCCTTGCTGGGCGACTATCTGGTGGCGGAAAAAGATTTGGACAGTCAAACCATCACCCTTGAAACCAAGAGAGGACGATTGGTTTTGGAGTTGCCGGCGTCAACGGGAAAACCGAGTCCGGCGCAAGCGGTCAGCGAGTCAAAGAACTCGCAGGCACATGCAATAGGAACACAAGATTTGCCGCAGCATCAAGAAACGCAACCCCTGACAATGAAGGAGCGCTTTGCATTGCCGAGGCTGAGCGGCAGATGGGCAAAGGTGATGGAAGAAGAGCTGGAGAAAAGTTATTTCTCCGAGCTGCTGAACCAAGTGGATGAGCTGTACCGTCAAAAAGATATTCATCCGAGACAGAATCAGGTTTTTCGTGCGCTGATTGAAGTGCCTTACGAGAGTACGCGGGTGGTAATTCTCGGGCAGGACCCTTATCATAATGTGGGTCAGGCGAACGGAATGTGTTTCAGCGTAAACTCCGGCGTCAAAGCGCCGCCGTCGCTGGTGAATATTTTCAAAGAGCTGCAAAATGAATTCGGCAAGTTTCGAACCGATGTGGATTTGAGCGACTGGGCGAAGCAGGGAGTTCTTTTGCTCAACTCGGTGCTGACGGTTGAGCATTCCAAAGCGGCTTCACATGCCAATATGGGATGGGAAATTTTTACGGATAAAATAATAGAGGAACTGAATAAAAGAGAAGAACCGATGGTGTTCATTCTGTGGGGAAATTACGCTGCGTCGAAGGCGAAGAATGTGGATATGCAAAAGCATTTGGTGCTGAAATCAAACCATCCGAGCCCATTCAGCGCACACAAAGGTTTTTTTGGAAACAACCATTTTATACTGACGAATCGTTTTTTGAAAGAGAACAATCAGCAAGAGGTGGTATGGATATAACGAAAGGAAATAAATGAATATAACGCAATTTAATGATTTAGGCTTATCGGCAAAGACGCTGGAGGCTTTACTGGAAAAAGGATACCAACAACCGACACCGATTCAATCCGAGGCGATTCCCTACGGATTGGAGGGATTGGATTTTATCGGACAATCGCAGACCGGAACCGGAAAGACGATGGCATTTTCCATTCCCATTGTGGAGCGCATTGATTTGAAGAAGAAAAAAATTCAAGCGCTGATACTCTGCCCGACGAGGGAGTTGGCGGTTCAGGTGTCGAGCGAAATCAATCTGCTTTGCAAAAAAATCGGCGTCAAATCGATGGCGGTCTATGGTGGCGAAAGCATCGAAAAGCAAATTCGCGAGCTCAAAAGAGAAAATCATATCGTCGTCGGAACGCCGGGACGAATTTTAGATCATATTCGTCGCCGTACGATTAAATTGGACGATGTACGATTTGCGGTTTTGGATGAAGCGGACGAAATGTTGGATATGGGTTTTGTCGAAGATATCGAATCTATTTTGAGCATGACGAGAGAGGACAGACAGACGATGCTGTTCTCTGCGACGATGCCGGATGAAATCAAAGAGCTTGCCAACAAATATCTCAAAGAGCCGAAATTTATCAAAATCAAAGCCAAGCAGGTGACGGTGGACAGAATTCAGCAGTTCTACATCAAGGTCAGAAATGTCGATAAGGCAGAAGTGTTGTCACGACTGATTGTACTTGAAATGGCGAAGCGCTCCATCGTGTTTTGCAATACGAAAAAGATGGTGGATGAGCTCGTTCACGAAATGCAGGAGAGAGGTTATGCAGTCGAAGGTTTGCATGGCGATTTGAAACAGCAAAAAAGAGATTTGGTCATGAACCAGTTCAAACGCGGAAAAATCGATATTCTGATTGCGACCGATGTGGCGGCTCGCGGATTGGATATCGACGATGTGGATGTCGTGTTCAACTACGACTTGCCGCTCGATGAGGAGCAATATGTGCATCGAATCGGACGAACGGGTCGTGCAGGCAAGGACGGGAAGGCATACAGTTTCGTCTATGGCAGAGAGATTGAGCGCCTCCGATCGATTGAGCGATACGCGAAAACCAAGGTTGAAGAGAGAAAGATTCCACGCTACAAAGACATTCAGGAATTGGTGATTCAAAACTATATTTGGCGCGTGAATTCGCAGGATATTACATCGGACTTGACGATGTATTACAATATTGTAAAGCAAATCAAGACTTTTATGAATGTCGAAACCTTTTTGGCAATCGTCCTGAAGGAGCATTTGCAATTACAGGAGCAAGAAACGATAAGACTGGAAGACTATGACAGAAAAGATCGAGATAAGAGAAGCAGAGAGTCCGGAAACCATTCGACTCGCGACCGAAGAAAACGCAAAACGGAAAAAGGCATGGTGCGTTTTCATATCAATGTCGGCAAGAATCACAATATACGGGTTGCCGATTTGGTCGGAGCGATTGCGGGCGAGTGTAATATCAAGGGTCGCAGCATAGGAGCCGTCGATATTTACGACAAGTACAGCTTCTTTGAAATTCCGGAAAAATACGAGACCTCGGTTATAAAAAACATGAAAAATATCAAGATTCGCGGCAAGGCGGTAACCGCCCAAAAAAGTAAATAAATACTGTAACCATTTTGTCATTGATATTCAAATGATTTTGATATAAAATGAACTTAAGGAGGTGAGGACGATCGAACAAATTCTTTTAATCATAGGAGGGCTGCTTATTATAGCAGAGCTATTCGTTCCGGGTGGAATTGTCGGCTCCATCGGAGCGGTGTTGGTTTTTTTCTCACTCGCAGCGCTGACCGATTCACTTGGCGAATTGCTTATGGGAATTGTATTGTTCATTGCGGTAATGAGTCTCATCATCTATGTTCTTCTTAAATTGATTCCCAGAGACAGGTTCAGAAACACCTTGATTCTGAATTCCGAATTGAAATCGGAAGAAGGTTTTATGAGCAATGCGAATTATGAGCATCTGTTGGGTCAGCGAGGGATTACCATATCCATTTTGCGCCCATCCGGGAAGATTAAAATTGCGGGAGAAATTTACAATGTCAGCTCGGACGATAAATTTATCGAGAAGGATAAGCAGATTATCGTTTCTGAGGTGAATGGTAACAAAATTATGGTTCGGGAGGTTGGAAGATAATGGGAAACACAGCATCAAGTATAGGTTTTATTATGTTCACTATCATTCTACTGTTTATCATCATCACTTTCTTAAGATTTGTTCCCCTAGGACTGTGGATTACGGCACTTTTCAGCGGTGTAAAAGTATCCATCTTGACATTGGCGGGAATGAGAATTCGTCGTGTTCGTCCGGCAAGCATCGTCAATCCGATGATTAAGGCGACCAAGGCGGGCATTCAACTCACCATTGATAAATTGGAAGCACATCTGCTTGCAGGAGGAGATGTCAACATGGTTGTTGACGCATTGATTGCGGCGCAAAGAGCGAATATTAATTTGGAATTTGAGCAAGCGGCGGCAATCGACTTGGCGGGTCGTGATGTACTCGAAGCGGTCAAAGTATCCGTTAATCCGAAAGTGATTGAGACACCGATTATTTCTGCAGTGGCAAAAGACGGTATCGAAGTAAAAGTTAAGGCACGAGTTACCGTTCGAGCGAATATTGAGCGCTTGGTCGGAGGTGCCGGTGAAGAAACCATCATTGCCCGAGTCGGAGAAGGTGTCGTTACAACAGTTGGTAGTTCCGGAACACACAAAGATGTACTCGAAAATCCGGATAGAATTTCAAAAACCGTTCTTGAAAAAGGACTGGACTCCGGAACCGCATTTGAAATTTTGTCAATCGACATCGCGGATGTGGATGTCGGAAGAAATATCGGAGCACAATTGCAGACAGACCAAGCGGAAGCCGACAAGAAAATTGCACAGGCGAAAGCGGAAGAAAAACGGGCGATGGCGATTGCGCAAGAGCAAGAGATGAAAGCTCAAGTGGTAGAGATGCAAGCGAAGTTGGTTGAAGCGGAGGCGAAAATTCCTCAAGCGATTGCAACCGCTTTTGAAAAAGGTTCATTAGGAATCATGGACTACTATAATATGAAAAATATTATGGCGGATACCAAGATGAGAGAGAGCATATCCAACCTTGAAGAATAGGGGGTGTCCATGGGCGTTATTTTTGGCTATCTGTTTTTTGTAGTTCTGATTGTTTCGATTGCCGGCATAAAAAGGCAAATTCATGACGGCTCACAAAAAAATATAGACCGAATCCAAGGCAGACGAGCATCCGACCGCTCCAAAAAAGTGAAACAACAGAACAATTCGCTGGAAGCATTCTTCTCGGGTGCTATGGAACTCAAAGATGAAATTCGAAGAGAGTTGCTGCAACAGCAAAACACGGAGAAATTCAATCAGCAGCTACACAGAACCAATATACAAACGAAAAGTCCGCTAATCGAACCGGAGATGGAAGAAATAAAAGAGATTGTGCAACAACCTTTGGACGCTGATATTGTTGATATTTCGGAATCGGGAATCGGCAGGAAAAAAGGTAAAAATCAAAATGTCATTCCGTCGAAGAAAAGAACGCGATTGCAAAAAGCGATTATTTACAGTGAAGTGATTGGCAGACCGAAGTCATTACGATAAATGAAAAGGCGCATTGCGCCTTTTTCTTTTTGAAATTTCACAGCGATTTTGAATGAAATTCTATTTTCTGTTTTATTTTCTGCTTTCTATTTGTATTTGCTTTTGAGATATCTAAAGTGGGATTTTTTCTATAAGCTTTGTTGATTTGATATTCAAAAAATGGATTCGGAATGATTTTTGTAAATTTCTTCTGAGATTAAATTTGAATTATGGTTTTATAAAGGTCAAATTTTATTTCTGTATTTTTATTCTTTTTTTAATAATCTTGAATAATTGTTTGAGGGTTGGGTACAAATGTTTATACAGAAGGAGGGTAAGATGCTTAAAGAATTTAAAGAATTTGCCTTGAAAGGCAATGTAATGGATTTGGCGGTTGCCGTCATCATCGGAGGCGCGTTTGGAAAAATTGTTTCTTCGCTTGTTGACGACATCTTCATGCCGATTATTGGGAAGCTGACAGCCGGAACGGATTTTACATCATTAAAAATCGTTCTTTCACCTGCCGTTGTTGAAAATGGTGAAGTGGTAACGCCGGAAGCGGCGATTATGTATGGAAATTTTATACAGAATATCGTTGATTTTATCATCGTTGCGTTCTGTATCTTCTTGTTTGTCAAGTTGATTAATACGGCAACAGCTAAAAGAAAAAAAGAAGAAGCGCTTGTGGAAGAAGCACCGGCTACACCGGAAGATATCTTATTACTTAGAGATATCAAATCATTGCTCGAAAAGCAATCAGGAAAATAAAAGAATAAAAATAACTCCGGCAACGGAGTTATTTTTTTTCGCAAAATACATATTGATTTTCGCGAATTTGTCAAGAGAGTCCGAAAGCTCAAAAAAAGACTGCTTTGTCAGCTGTTTTGTCTAAATATAATTTGCAAAACTAAAAATTCAGTTCGTAAAATTGCTTTGTCGGATTTCGATATAATTGTATTAGGAAATTTAATTTTGCTTTTCCGTTAATTTAAAAGCATCACTTTTTTGCGAGTTTTTGGGTTTTGAAATCGCTTGCTTATTCCAATGTGTTTGTGATATAATTATTATTAATGACGAAAGGAGATTTTTATGGCTGATTTTATTGATCTAAAAAAATCACAGGGCGTATTGACGATCACATTGGACAATCCCAAGACCTTGAATTCTTTGGATGATCAGATGCTTTTTCAATTGGGGGAAGCGATTGATAAAGCGGAAAATGATGATGAAGTCCGTGTGGTAATTATTACGGGCTCCGGAAAATCTTTTGTTGCAGGGGCGGACATCAAAGCGATGAGCGAAATGGATGCAGCGCAGGGGAAGAAGTTCGGTGAAACGGGAGCGGGTTTGTTCCGAAGAATCGAGAAGCTTTCGAAACCGGTAATTGCGGCAATCAATGGATTTGCACTCGGTGGCGGTTGCGAATTGGCGATGGCTTGCGATATTCGTATCGCATCCAGCAAAGCGAAGTTCGGACAGCCGGAAGTTTGTTTAGGAATTACACCGGGATTTTCGGGAACGCAGCGTTTGGCACGCATTGTCGGAATCGGCAAAGCGAAAGAACTTATTTTTTCAGGAAATATCATCGATGCGCAGGAAGCGTATCGCATCGGTTTGGTGGAGCAATTGGCTGAGCCGGATGATTTGCTGAATGTGGCGACAGAGCTTGCGAACAAAATCGCGTCCAATGCAAAGACTGCGGTTCGTTATGCGAAGGAAGCCATCAATCGCGGTTTGCAAACGGATATCGATACGGGAATCGATATTGAAGTGGCATTGTTTGCACTTTGTTTTGCAACGGAAGATCAAAAAGAGGGAATGAAAGCATTTTTGCAGAAAAGAAATCCGAAGTTTTCGTAAGATATTTTAATTGAAATTATAATCGATATCATAGATTTTATTCTTGACGAATGCCCCGACGATATGGTATGTTAATGTTAACGGTGGCATTTAAAGTCTTTATTGTGGAGGTGCGTAATGAAAATTTGCGTTGTAGGTAACGGGACCATGGGTGCAGGAATTGTGCAGACTTTTGCACAAGCCGGATACACCGTTGTTATTAAAGCAAGAACAGAGGATTCTGTTAAGAGAGCGATTGCAGGAATCGAAAAAGGCCTGACGAAGCTTGTTGAAAAAGGAAAACTTGAAGAGTCGAAAAAACAGGAAACCTTGAAAAATATTTCTTTCGTATTGGATTATGAAGGATGTAAGGATGCCGATTTGTTTATTGAAGCGGTTGCGGAGGATATTGAAACGAAGAAAGAAACTTTCACGGAAATTGCAAAGCATTGTAAAGCGGATGCGATTTTTGCAAGCAACACATCCTCTTTGTCAATTACGGAGATTGCATCGGTGACCGACAGACCGGAAAAAGTGATTGGAATGCATTTCTTCAATCCGGTTCCTATGATGAAATTGGTTGAAGTCATCAATGGGAAAAAGACTTCTCAGGAGATTTGTGACAAAATTTTCAAACTGGCTGAAGAAATCGGCAAAGTGCCTGTTATCGTTGATGAGGCACCGGGATTTGTCGTTAACAGGCTCTTAGTACCGATGATTAACGAAGCGGTCGGAATTTTGGCGGATGGAATCGCATCGGCTGAGTCGATTGACGAAGCGATGAAACTTGGGGCGAATCATCCGATGGGACCACTTGCTTTGGGCGACTTGATCGGTCTTGATGTCTGTCTTGCGATTATGGAGGTTCTATATAACGAGTTTGGAGATCCGAAATATAGACCGCATCCACTATTGAGAAAAATGGTAAGAGCGAACCAACTTGGAAGAAAAACCAAGATTGGATTTTTCAGCTACTAATCCATCGACAGGCAAAATAAAATAGATTTAAGATAAATAGAGGAGCATGGTGACAGGTAGCAGTAGTTGTAAGGAAGGGCATTTGTTGACTACTGTGAAGGTTAATCATGCCGAAAGAATGCTTGCCAAAACATTCTTGGGGAGTTGCACAAAGCCGCTCACTGTCATATTTAATATGAGGCGCTATTTATGACCTTTTATTTTGTCATATTTAGCGTTTTTTATTTTGAAAGGAGAAAATATGAGAGAAGTAGTAATAGCGAGTGCTGCAAGAACACCGATCGGATCATTTGGAGGATCTTTGGCATCCGTTTCGGCAAGAGAGCTGGGAGTAGCTGCGGCAAAAGAGGCGATTCAGCGAGCAAAAATCACTCCGGATATGATTGACGAGTCCATCATCGGAAATGTACTTTCCGCAGGACTTGGTCAAAATGTGGCAAGACAGATTTCGGTTGATGCGGGAATTCCGGTTGAAAAGCCGGCGATGACCATCAATATTGTGTGCGGTTCAGGACTTCGCTCCGTATCATTGGCTGCACAGATGATTGCACTTGGCGATGCGGATATCGTGTTGGCGGGTGGAACTGAAAATATGAGTCAGGCGCCTTATGTTGATAAATTGCAGCGTTGGGGACAGCGTATGGGACATACGACAGTTGTGGACTCTATGGTAAACGACGGATTGACCGACGCTTTCAACGATTACCACATGGGAATCACTGCGGAAAATCTTGCGGAAAAATACAATTTGACTCGTGAGATGCAGGACCAGTTGGCGGTAACGAGCCAAAATCGTGCTGAAAAAGCGAATAAAGAAGGAAAATTCGTTGACGAAATCGTACCAATTACCATTTCTTCCAGAAAAGGTGATACGATTGTTGATAAAGACGAATATATCAAAGAAGGTATGACCGTTGAGAAAATGGAAAAACTGAAGCCGGCTTTCAAAAAAGACGGTACGGTTACTGCGGGTAATGCATCCGGAATCAATGACGGTGCGGCAATGCTCGTGCTTATGTCCAAAGAAAAAGCGGATGAGCTTGGCATAGAGCCTTTGGCAACCATCATCTCTTATGCAACCAGCGGTGTGGATCCGTCCGTCATGGGATACGGTCCGGTACCGACTGTGGAAAAAGCATTGGCGAAAGCAAATCTTAAAATGGCGGACATCGAATTGATTGAAGCGAATGAGGCATTTGCATCCCAAGCACTTTCCGTTGCAAAAGGATTGAACTTTGATATGGATAAGGTCAATGTGAACGGAGGAGCGATTGCGCTCGGACATCCAATCGGAGCATCCGGTGCACGAATTCTGACCACATTGCTTTATGAAATGAAACGAGCTGACAAAAAACTCGGACTTGCTACGCTATGTATCGGTGGCGGTATGGGAACGGCAGTTATCGTTAAGAGATAGGAAATCACACACAGCTCCTCGCAAGGGGAGCTGTATAGTGCATTTATAGATCAAACTTAATTAATAGGAGGGAAAGATGAATTTTAGTTTAAGCAAGGAGCAAGAACTCCTAAGAGAAATGCTGAGAGAATTTGCTCTAAATGAAGTCAAGCCGATTGCGGCGGAAGTTGATGAAGAAGAGCGATTCCCGGAAGAAACCGTAGAAAAAATGGTGAAAGTCGGAATGATGGGAATTCCGTTTTCAAAAGAATACGGTGGAGCAGGCGCTAACTACTTGGAGTATGCAATGGCGATTGAAGAATTGTCCAAAGTTTGTGCAACAACCGGCGTAATCGTTTCGGCACATACTTCATTGGGTGCGGGTCCGATTGCTGAATGGGGAACGGAAGCGCAAAAGCAAAAATACTTGGTGCCGCTTGCAAAAGGAGAGCATCTCGGAGCATTCGGATTGACCGAGCCAAATGCCGGAACCGATGCGGCGGGACAACAGACAACAGCAGTTCTTGACGGAGACCACTACATTCTCAACGGCTCAAAAATTTTCATTACAAATGCTATCTACGCTGATACATACATCGTGATGGCAATGACAGACAGAACTCAGGGAACAAGAGGTATATCAGCATTTATCGTGGAAAAAGGAATGGAAGGATTTTCATTCGGGCCAAAAGAAAAGAAAATGGGAATTCGTGGTTCGGCAACTTGCGAATTGATTTTTGAAAATGTTCGAGTGCCGAAAGAAAACCTGCTCGGCAAAGAAGGACAGGGCTTTAAAATCGCGATGAAAACTTTGGACGGCGGACGAATCGGAATCGCTGCACAGGCACTTGGTATCGCGCAGGGAGCAATCGATGAGACCATCACTTATGTAAAAGAGAGAAAACAATTCGGACGCTCCATTGCTCAATTCCAAAATACACAATTCCAGCTTGCCGACATGCAGGCGAAGGTGGATGCGGCAAGATTGCTGGTATATCGAGCAGCGGATGCGAAGGACAAGGGCTTGTCTTACAGCATGGAAGCGGCGATGGCAAAATTGTTCGCAGCGGAAACAGCGATGGAAGTAACAACAAAATGCGTTCAGCTTTTCGGTGGATATGGATACACAAGAGAATATCCGGTAGAGCGCATGATGCGAGATGCAAAAATCACAGAGATTTACGAAGGAACTTCTGAAGTTCAGCGTATGGTAATTTCAGCAAGCCTATTGAAATAGTAGAAGGAGAAAATGATGAAAATAGTAGTTTGTATAAAACAGGTTCCAGATACTACCGAGGTAAAGCTGGATCCAAAAACCGGAACATTGATTCGAGACGGCGTGCCTTCCATCATCAACCCGGATGACAAAGCCGGATTGGAAGCGGCACTTCAAATAAAAGACAAAATCGGCGCTCATGTAACTGTATTATCCATGGGACCGATGCAAGCGGACATTGCGCTTCGTGAAGCATTGGCGATGGGAGCCGACCATGCGATATTGCTTTCAGACAGAGCATTTGCAGGTTCGGATACTTGGGCAACATCTTCCGCACTTGCAGGAGCACTTCGCAAAATGGATTACGATTTGATTATTGCGGGAAGACAGGCAATCGACGGCGACACCGCACAGGTTGGACCACAGATTGCGGAACATCTTCACATTCCATCCATCAGTTATGTGGAAGAAATTGAAGCAAAAGAAGGCGAAATCATTGTGAAGCGTTCTTTTGAAGACGGATACCAAATGTTGAAAGCAAAGACTCCTTGTCTTATCACAGCATTAAAAGAATTAAACGAGCCAAGATATATGCATGTTCGAGGAATTTTTGAATCCTTCGAGGAAGGCAAAGTGGAAATCTGGTCGGTAAATGACATTGAAGTGGACATGGCAAATCTCGGATTGAAAGGTTCACCGACAAAGGTTAAAAAATCATTTACCAAAGGTGCAAAAACGGCCGGAAAGCTGTTCGATGTACCGGCGCAAGAGGGTGCTCAGATTATTGTGGATAAACTACAAGAAAAATACTTGCTGTAGTAAAGGGAGGAACTATGTTTTCAGAATACAGAGGAATATTGGTATTTATCGAGCAGCGTGACAATGAAATCCAAAAAGTGTCAATGGAATTGCTCGGTAAAGGTAGAGAGCTTGCAGATACATTAGGTGTGTCGGTAACAGCGGCTGTTTTGGGATATAATATTGAAAATTTATCAGCAGATTTGATTTCACATGGAGCGGACAAGGTTGTTTTGGTCGACAATGAAATGTTGAAATTATATTTGACGGAGCCATATACAAAAGCATTGTACAATGTGATTCAAGACCAAAAACCGGAAATCGTACTCTTTGGAGCGACATCGATCGGTAGAGATTTGGCACCGAAAGTTTCCGCTCGTGTTCACACCGGATTGACTGCGGACTGCACAAGTCTTGAAATCGAAGAAGAGACAAGAAATCTGTTGATGACTCGTCCGGCATTCGGCGGAAATATCATGGCGACCATCATCTGTCCGGATTTCAGACCGCAGATGAGTACCGTAAGACCGGGCGTAATGCAAAAAATGAATGCCGACCCGAGCAGAAAAGGCGAGGTTATCAAATTTGATGCCGGCTTGGTAGAAGCGGATAGAAATGTTGAGATTTTGGAATATGTGAAAGAAACCAAAGCCAAAGCGAATATCGAAGAAGCGGGAATTCTTATTTCAGCAGGTCGCGGTGTCGGCAGCAAAGAAAATATCGAGCCGCTTTATGAGCTTTCCGACACGGTTGGCGGATTGGTTTCCGGTTCTCGTGCAGTAATCGATTCCGGATGGCTTGACAAGGATAGACAGGTTGGACAGACCGGAAAAACCGTTCGTCCGGAAGTATATTTTGCTTGCGGAATCTCCGGAGCGATTCAGCATATCGCCGGAATGGAAGAATCCGAGCTTATCATTGCTATCAACAAAAATCCGGAAGCACCTATTTTTGAAATCGCGGATGTCGGAATCGTCGGCGATGTGGCAAAAGTAGTGCCGCTTGTTACGGAGCTTATTAAAAAAGTAAAAGCGGAACAAAAAGAAAAATAAGATGCTGAAGATAAAACGCTATTTGGTGACAGGTAGCGTTTTTTATTTTATGACGCGGAGCATAGGATTTCGGAATACCTTGTTAGCAGATATACGGATGTGATATAATCGAAAATATAAAAACGATGCGGCGGAGAATTATTTGAGGGATTGAAGATATATGTACTTGATAGAAAATAAAAAGCGAGAATAATTTTTAATGAACATCCTAAACAAGCTGTTGTTTTTCATCTGAAAGTCAGATTGGTTTAAGGAAAAGAACATAAACATAAATTTTACATAGTAACATCGAAACATGCGGGCGATGATTGCGCATTTGATTGTCCGGTTGAAATAATAGAGATAGGTGAATCATGATAAGCATAAATAATGTTTCAAAAGTATATAGGATAAGACAGCAATCCGATAAAGGGATTTTCAGCAATCTGTTCAAAGGCAACTATAAGAATGTTGAGGCGGTGAAGAATATCAGTTTTTGTATTGAAGAAGGAGAAAGGGTAGGCCTCATCGGATTAAACGGCGCGGGCAAAACAACCACATTAAAAATGTTGGCCGGCCTGATTCATCCGACACAAGGAACGATTGATGTCAACGGATTCGACCCGAAAAAATTGAAAAATGAATACTTGATGGAAATCGGTTTGGTGATGGGGAATAAAAGCCAATTATGGTGGGATATTTCTTCATACGATTCCTTCTTGTTGGAAGGCTGCATCTATGGATTGAATACAAAAGAAATCGAGCGAAGGATTGAAGAGCTGTCTAATCTTCTCGATGTCAAAGAATTGCTGAAAACTCCGGTTCGAAAGCTGTCCCTGGGCGAAAGAATGAAAATGGAACTTATTTTAGTGTTGCTGCATGAGCCGTCGATTCTGTTATTGGATGAGCCGACCTTGGGACTGGATATTATTTCACAAAAAAAGTTGAGGGAATTTATCAACCAATATAATTTTGAACGCAAATCAACAATGATTATTACGAGCCACAATATGAGAGATGTTGAGGAATTGTGTGATCGAGTAATCGTCATCAATCGCGGCTCTATTATCTATGACGGTCTTATTGAAGATTTGAAAGGGTATAAGGTGGAAAGTGATTTTGAGGAAATCATTTCAACATTACTTGGAGGAAGTTCGGAAGAATGAGAATACAAAATGCGGCATTTAAATTAAAAAGAAGCGAATTTACAATTTATCGAAGCAATATCTATATGAATTTTCTGTTCGGCTGCGTTCCGATATTAGTGTACTTGTTTTTATGGAAAGTGATATATGGAAATAATTTATCCGTTGTAGGCGGATATTCCTATCGACAGATGATTACATACTATGTTCTGGTTTCACTATTGTCTGAAGTGTTGGATGTTCGAGCTAATACGATAAAGCTTTCCGAGATAATCCAAGACGGCTCTATCCATAACTATATGTTGAAGCCAATCGGATTTTTTTCTTTAAATTTCAAATTGTATCAAGCGGAGAAAGTAATATATTTGATAAGTATTTTAGTACCCTATGCGATTTTATGCTTTGCCCTTCAAAATTACATTTATTTGAAAGTCAGCCATCTGCCCTTTTTTGTTATTTCGTTTTGTATCGCCTTTGTGTTGAAGTATTTTATGGGCTGTATTTTGGGTTTGCTGACGACTTGGATTGAAGAAATATCCGGCCTGTTGGATCTTTGGAATAATATTGAAAGATTTCTATCGGGCGGATTGATTCCTTTATCCGTTTTACCCGGCAAAGTATTTACGATTCTTTCCTTTTTACCGTTTAAATATATGCTTTTTGTTCCCGTCGATATTTATATGGGAAATATGGATTTGTTTGAAATCTATAAAGCGATGTCGATTCAAATTGTTTGGTGTGTTCTTTTCGGTGGTTTGCTTTTGATTGTAAAGAAAAAGGCTTTTGGAAAATATTCCGGTTATGGTTCATAGGAGCGTACAAGTGAAATATATTAAACTATATCTAAGTTTTATTAAAAACAGTTTCAGACGAGATACGATGTATCGATTTAATTTTTTCGTAAATATGTTCACGGTCGTATTGGGATATATTTCGAATATTTTATTCTACTATTTTTTGTATGATGCGGGAATAGAGAACATATCCGGTTGGACGCGATATCAAATATATATTTTGCTGTCATCGGTATGGATAATAGATTCCGTTTTCGGTGGATTATTCTTCTTCAATTTGATTCGAGTCCCTTCAAAAGTCAAGAATTATGAACTGGATGGCATATTAACGAAACCGGTAAATTCAATTTTTATGATAGCAATGAGGCAATGTAATTTTGGATTGTTCGCCGGAGTGTTTTTTGGAATCGGATTTTTGATCTATTCATTGATTCAGGGAAATATTCAGATTCAGTTTGTCAATCTGATCTATTATGTCCTTTTAATTTTATGCAGCGTCATGATCTTGTTCAGCATTTTGCTTCTAATGGTTACTTTTTCATTGAGATTCGTAAGAATTCAGGGATTGATTCAGATGTTTTGGACGATGATGGATATCGGCAAAAATCCGCATTCGATTTATCCAAGCTCATTCAGGATGTGTTTTTTGTTCATCATACCTGCAATCACAATATATAACTTTCCGGCTCAAGTTTTGATGGACGGTCGTTATATTCCCGGTATGAATATGGCGAGCGCATCATTAACAGCGATGGTCATTACGCTGATTTTGACAATAGCAGCGATTGTGTACTTTAAAAAGTCTTTAAAATTTTATTATCAATAAGGATAAAGATTTTTTCAATCGCTATTTTTCAACATGAACAAATTGCAATAGAATCTCTTGTAACTCTTAATTTTTCGTGACTGTTGTGCTATAATAAATTATTAAATGGAGCACATCGCTCAAATGTAGAAATGGAGAGAATTATGTCTGAGAAAAAAATCATACTCAGTGGCATTCAGCCATCAGGAATCATCACTATCGGAAATTACTTGGGCTCTTTATCCAATTGGGTAAAGCTGCAAGATGAATATAATAACTATTTTTGTATCGTGGATTTACATTCGATTACCGTACCGCAAGACCCTACGGAACTTCGCAAAAAGACTTTGCTGCTTTTGGCACAATATTTGGCGGCGGGCATCGACCCGGAAAAGAGCACGATTTTTATTCAGTCGCATGTTCCGCAACATGCAGAGTTGTCATGGATTTTATCGACCATCAGCTACATGGGCGAGCTTGGTCGAATGACTCAGTACAAGGAGAAATCGTCTAAAGGCGGAGAAAATCTGAATTCGTCTTTGTTTATGTATCCCGTTTTGATGGCGGCGGACATTTTGCTTTACAATTCCAATCTGGTGCCGGTTGGAGAAGACCAAAAACAGCATTTGGAATTGACGCGCGATGTGGCGCAGCGATTTAACGGACGATTCGGCGAAACCTTCAACATTCCGGAGCCGTATATTCCGAAAGTGGGCGCAAGAATCATGGACTTGCAGGAGCCGAGCAAAAAGATGAGCAAGTCGAGCGAAAATCCGAACAGTTTCATCTCGATGGTGGATGATGACAAGACGATTTTGAAGAAAATCAAAAAATCGGTGACGGATTCGGTCGGCATCGTTGCGTACAATGATGAGCAGCTTGGAATTAAAAATCTGATTGAAATTTATGCGACCCTTACCGGCAAGTCAACGGAGCAAATCGTTTTGGATTACGAAGGCAAGGGCTACGGACAGTTCAAAATCGATGTTGCCGAAGCCGTCATCATGGGAATCGGACCGGTGCGCGACAAGGCTTTTGACTTGTTGAAGAACGAAGATTATTTGGAAAAGATTTACAAAAAAGGAGCCGAAAAAGCGAAAGCCGCAGCACAAAAAATGCTGGATGATGTTTATGAAAAAATCGGATTTGTGAAGAGATAATGGGAATAGGAATTTTATTTGGGATATTGCTTGCCCTCGACCAAGCGTCGAAGCATTGGGCAAGAGAAATTTTGCAACCGAAGGGGAGCATTTCAATTATCGGGGACTTTCTGCATCTCACCTATGTTGAAAATCGCGGGGCGGCGTTCGGCATATTGCAGGGACAGGCATTCTTTTTCGGAGTGGCGACCGTTGTGGCGATTGTTTTACTGCTGAGCTATTATCGCAAACAAAAAAATAAAAATGCGAAGCAGCTTCTTTTCCTGCGCATCATCATCACCGGCATTTTAGCCGGCGCATTCGGCAATTTGATTGACCGTCTGTGGTTGGGATTCGTTACCGACATGATTGATGTTAAAGGAATTTGGACATTCGTGTTCAATGTTGCGGATATCTATGTGGTATGCGGAACATTTTTGCTTGCGTTTTACATTTTGAAATACGATGCCGAAAAGTGATGAGCGATTGCAAAAAAAATATAAAAATTGTTTTTTCTACTTTCAAAAATGAGTCGGATGATATATAATAGTCTATGATGAGAACGGTTTTCTGGGGGTTGTGTACGCAGAGAACGGACGAATGGAGGAAGTATGAAAAAAGTATTAGTTACAGGTGGACTTGGACAAATCGGAACGGAATTGATTACGGAGCTTCGTGCTCGCTATGGCGGGGAGAATGTTATTGCCAGCTCAATCGAAAGCGATTGTCCGGACTTTATTAAAGAAACGGGAGTATATCACAGCTTGGATGTGCTTGATGCGAAAAAGCTCGCGGAGATTTGCGATAAACATCAAATCAATCAAATCGTACATCTTGCGGCGATTCTTTCCGCGGTGGGCGAGCACAAACCGCAACTTGCTTACTCTGTCAACATGAACGGATTGTTCAATGTGCTTGAAGTGGCAAGAGAAAAAAATATTGCCGTCTTTACTCCAAGCTCTATTGCGGCGTTCGGACCGTCCACACCGAAAGAAATGGTACCACAAGATACGATTCAAAGACCGACGACCATGTACGGCGTGACCAAAGTGGCGGGAGAATTGCTTTGTGATTATTATCATCAACGATTCGGCGTCGATACGAGAGGTGTTCGATTCCCCGGATTGATTTCGTATAAAACTTTGCCGGGCGGCGGAACGACGGATTATGCCGTTCACATTTACTATGAGGCAATCAAAAATAAAAAATATCTTTCCTTTATTAAAGAGGGAACCAAGATGGATATGATGTATATGCCGGATGCTATCAAGTCCATCATCGATTTGATGGAAGCGGACGGCAGCAAGTTGATTCATCGAAATGCGTTCAATGTGACGGCGATGAGTTTTGCTCCGGAAGAAATTGCGGCGGAAATCAAAAAGCTGATTCCGGATTTTGAATTCGGATACGATGTCGATCCGATTCGACAAGCGATTGCGGATTCTTGGCCGGACTCATTGGACGATTCTGCGGCAAGACAAGAGTGGGGATGGAATCCGGAGTATGATATTACGAAGATGACAAAGGATATGATTGAAAAATTGAGTCAAAAACTCAGTCTTGAAAAATAGGAGGGAATATGTCAGTACATGATATGAATCAGCTCAAAGCAAAAGTGGATGAGCTGAAGAAAAACGGATTGTTCAAAGAAGTTCGTTCCATCGACGGACCCAATGAAGCGGAAATTGTACTTGACGGAAAGAGAGTAATCAATCTTTCGTCCAACAATTACCTTGCATTTGCAAATCATCCGAGATTAAAACAAGCAGCCAAGGATGCGATTGACAAATACGGAGCGGGCGCCGGAGCGGTTCGACCGATTATCGGAAATATGACGATTCATGACGAATTGGAAGAATTGCTTGCGAAATTCAAAAAAGAAGAAGCGGTTCTTGTGTTCCAATCCGGATTTAACTGTAACGCGGGAACGATTCAGGCAGTAACGGATGCCGGAGATTTAATCTTGTCGGATGAATTGAACCACGCTTCGATTATTGACGGCGCAAGATTGTCCAAGGCGAAAAAAGCGACTTACAAACATTCGGATATGCAGGATTTGGAGCGTATCTTAAAAGAAAGTCGAGAGCAATACGAAAATGTGCTTATCATCACCGACGGTGTATTCTCAATGGACGGCGATATTGCAAAATTGCCGGAGATTGTGGAGCTTGCTGAAAAATACAATTGTATGACCTATGTGGATGATGCACATTCCAGCGGAGTGCTCGGCGAATCCGGAAGAGGAACGGTTGACCATTTTGACTTGCATGGACGAGTGGATTTTACTATCGGAACTTTGTCCAAAGCAATCGGTGTGGTCGGCGGATATGTAGCCGGGAAAAAAGTGACGATTGAATGGCTCAAAAATCGTGGCAGACCTTTCCTGTTCTCCACCGCAATGACGCCATCAGCGGTCGGCTCCTGTATCGAAGCTATCAAAATGTTGATGGAAAGTACCGAGTACACCGACAATCTATGGGATAATGCGCGATATTTCAAAGAGAAGATTTCGAAACTCGGTTACAATATCGGAGAGAGTGAGACTCCGATAACTCCGGTTATCATCGGTGATGAAGAATTGACCGGCAAATTCTCGAAACAGCTTTTTGAAAACGGATTGTTCGTCAGTCCGATTATCTTCCCAACCGTACCGAAAGGAACGGCGAGAGTTCGTTGCATGGTGACGGCGGGGCATACCAAAGAGCAGCTTGACCAAGCGGTGAGCATCTTTGAAAAAGTTGGAAAAGAAATGGGTATTTTGAAATAAAAGAAAGAAAACCACTTCGTCGATTCGTGATTCTACTTGCGCGAGGACAAAGTGGTTTTTGTATGTTTTTCATAAGTAAAGAGTAGGTTTTTTAGTATAGGTGTGGTATAATTTATGGATAGGAGAGATGAAAATGGACTGGATTGAAGTAAAAGCATCCGTCAATCGCGAGGCGGTTGATGCGGTAACCGAAATTTTTTATGAATTCGGCGCGGGTGGCGTATCGGTGGATGAGCCGATTGAGCAATATATCGAAAATGAAAATATTTATTGGGATTATATTGATGAAAGCAAAATCGACCGTAATGTCGAAAGCAAGGTGATGGCATATTATTCCACCTTGGAAGATGATTTGGAAGAAAAAATCCAAAAAATAAAAAGTCGAATCGAAAATCTGTCCGAATTCGGATTGACAGTCGGCTCGGCAAAGGTCGAAACAGCGATTTGCAAACAAGAGGATTGGGAAAATTCTTGGAAACAATTTTTTAAACCGATAAAAGTAACCGATAAAGTGGTTATCAAACCGCAATGGGAAGAATATGAAGCGCAAGCGGACGAAATCGTGATTCATATCGATCCCGGCATGGCATTCGGAACGGGCAGTCACGAGACGACGAGTATGTGCATCGAGGCGCTTGAGAAAAATATCCGACCGAAAGCAGAAGTCCTCGATGTCGGAACGGGCAGCGGCGTGTTGTCGATTGCTTCGGCATTGTTCGGCGCGGAAAAAATCGTCGGCGTTGATTTGGATCCCGTTGCCGTTGAGGTCGCCAAAGAAAATATTTTGCTCAACCATGTGGAAGACAGGGTTGAAATCAAATACGGCGATTTGGTAAAAGCAATCACCGGAAAATATGACATTGTCGTGGCGAATATTATTGCGGAAGCGATTTTAATATTGCTCGACAGCGATGTGAAATCCTATCTGAAGCCGAGCGGAATTTTTATTTGCTCCGGCATCATTCGTGAAAAAGAACAAGTCATCCAAGAAAAATTATCGGAGCTTGGATTTAATATAAGAGAAATAGAAAGAAAAGGGGAATGGATTTGCATTACCTCGACGATATAAAATGGATCGATTTATAGCAAAAAAAATGGATATAGACAAAGCCTATATCACATCCAAAGATGAAATTACGCATATTGCAAAGACTTTGCGCATGCAGGTCGGCGATGCGATGGAGATAACCGATGGCGCGGGAAATTTGTTCGTTGGAGAAATTTTTTCCATCGACAGCAAGGAGATTGCCGTTTCGCTGATTCAAAAAATTGACGAATCGGGGGAACTCGATACGAAAATTATCGTATATCAAGGCATTCCCAAGTCGCAAAAAATGGATTTAATCGTTCAGAAATTGACCGAAATCGGCGTGTCCGCCATCGTTCCCGTTCGATTTGAACGCTGCGTGAGAATCATCAAAGAAAAAGAAGAGAAGGAAAACATTCGATGGCAACGCATTGCCATGGAGGCAATCAAACAGTCCAAACGAACCGTTGTTCCTCAAATCAGTTATTCACAATCGATATCCGATTTGGAATCGGCAATCAAAAGTCATGATTTAAGCATTCTTTGTTTTGAAAACGAAGAAAAAATCGGCATCAAGGAGATTTTGAGAACAATGGATAGCAAGCCGAAAACCGTCGGTTTGATTATCGGGCCGGAAGGTGGAATCACCGACGAAGAGTGTCGGAAGCTGATTGGCTTCGGCGCGAAATCCGCCTCATTAGGCAAAACGATTTTAAGAACGGAGACAGCCGCCATCGTAGGGGCAGCGCTCATATCTTATGAACTGGAATAGGAGAACAAATGCTGTATAAGGAATACTCGGATTATCTACAAAAGAAATACAAGAAGAAGGTATATAAAATTCCAATCAATTTGCCGACGACCTGTCCCAATATTGACGGAGAAGTAAGCTACAACGGATGCACTTTTTGTGCGGAAGTGGGAACCGGTTTCGAATGTCTTTCCAGCGATTTGTCCGTCAGCGAGCAGTTGGACAAGAATATCAAATATATCGGCGAAAAATACAATGCCTCAAAATTCATTGCATATTTTCAGAACTACACGAACACCTACATGCCTTTTGAGCAATTCAAAGACTATATAAAGGAAGCTTTGCGCGATGATGTGGTCGGCATTTCAATTTCGACAAGACCCGACTCCATCAACGACAAGCATTTGGAATATTTGTCGATGATAAAAGAGATGTACCAAACCGACATTTCCATCGAGTTGGGATTGCAGAGTGCGAATTACAAAACGCTGAGCAAAATCAATCGAGGTCACAGTTTGGCGGAATTTATCGATGCGGTAAATCGAATTCGAAAATATGATTTTGAAATCGTCGTACATGTGATACTCAATCTGCCGTATGACGATATAGACGATGTGATTGAAACGGCGAAAATTTTGAGCGCGCTCAATATCGACAGCGTAAAAATTCACAGTCTGTATATTGCCAAAAATACCGAAATGGCGGCGCAATATCTTCGCGGCGAGCTCGATTTAAAAACTGCCGATGATTATGTTGAAAAAGTGGCGACCTTCCTGTCTTATCTGAAAGAAAATATTGTTATTCAGCGACTTGCGGCGAGAGCGCCGGAGGAAGAAACGCTGTTCTGCAATTACGGCATGTCTTGGTGGAAACTCAAAGAGATGATTGAGGAGTATATGAAGAACAATCATATCATTCAAGGAATGAATTGCGATTATCTGAATGGAAAGGCCGTTCGGAAGTTTTTTTGATGATGGGAAATCTTGATTGAAATCTATAATTGTCCTATAAGAGGAAGACTTTAAAGATTGTTTTATAAATTCAAATCGAATCGTCTTTGTGTTTGCAGAGTGATAAGACGAAACGCATCGAAAATGGATAAATATAATTTTTGATTCGAAATGATTTAGGAAGCGGTATGTTTGTTGCTTTCGACAGAATAGACGGGTTATCGCTTTAGGCGTTTGTTTATTCTGTTTGAAGATGAAACGAATGAGTGCAAACAAAAAAAGAAATCACAAAAGATGATTTCTTTTTTTGTTTCAAATCGTTTTGGAGAGTTTAAGGGGTTGGTCCTTTGACCGAAATTTATGTTAATAAGGTACTGCCAAGGTAAACCAATCGTCTTCTACTTCATCATATTCAAAGATGTCGCCATACTCGGTAACTGCAAAGAATCTTTCCGGATAAAAATCTCCTTTTGTCTTTGCACCGTAGCCGAAATACCATTCCATATGGTTGCTTGCAGGAGGGAAGACTTCCAATTCTTCCGGAACGATTTCGTATTTTTTGAAATTGAATCCCTTAATACCGCTTAACATTTCCAACAAATAATCTTCAGCTGCAATCTCATCCGCAATCACAAATTTCTTTTGAGTTTTCGGGCATTTATCCGGGTAAGTGACACCGTTGTTTTTTTGTTTAGTCTTAGGAGCTTTGTCCGGATAGGTAACGCCGTTGTTCTTTTGTTTTGTATTCGGATTTCTGTCCGGATAAGTAACCCCGTTGATTTTCTTCTTCATTATATGATGTTGTGCTTTCACTACCTTGTCTTGAGTCGCATTTGCAGCAGTGTTGGAAGCAGCTTCGCTAAAAGTTGGAAGCAGGCTCGTCATGCAAAGGCATGCAAGCGCAGTACATAGTATCATTTTTCCTCTGTTTCGTTTCATTGTAAACCTCTCTTTCGTTCTTTAAAAAATCTCTTTCGGTTCAAGAAGATATTTGATTTCGTTTTGCAAATCATTTATCTTGAATACATTATACCGAGGATTTTTTGGAAAAGTACCCTTCATAAAGGTTCAAAGCACAGGCAAAACTGTGGCGAAAATAAGGCAGGCACTTACAAAAAAATCCCACAACCGGGGGTTTCAAAGCGATAAGATGATAAGTTCCGTTTGCGAACGGTTTCGGCGGAGGGGATATTAATCTGCTGAAAAGATAGAAATTGGCACAGAGAGATAACAACAGAAGAAAATATGCTTGATTTTTTCAATGAAATCACCTTAATTAAAATAATTTAGAATTCGATTTTCAAAATGAATTAGAAGAAAATCAAAAAGTATTTGCAGTACGCAAGCCGTTTTACATAAAATCGGATAAAATAATTTTTACTGATTTTCAACTTGGCTTCATTGTAATATTGGAAAATTATTCTGTCAAATGCTTTTTGTTGCAAAACAAGCGAGAGAGCACTTCGCAAAAAGGAATGGATATTCGCTACAAAAGGCTGGAAAAGATAAGGGTTTTCCGATACAATATGATTAGGATATTTTAGAGAACGGAAGTGTCTTATACAATTTGGATTATAACGAAATGGAGAGAAGAATTTATGGGGATCTTAGTAGCATTTTTATTACCTTTTGTTGCCATCATCGGTTTGTTTATTTTGATTTTGGGATTGGTATTCTTTGTAAAAAATAGTGAATATCATCAGAGTGAATATTACAAAATAACTCAATTACCTATGTTGGAAGTGTATTTTGACAAAGGTAGATTAGGGGAATACTACACATACAAATATTTAGAAAAACTTGAAGGTGAAAAGCGATATTTGTTCAATTGTTATCTTCCGAAAGAAGATGGAACGACTACGGAAATTGATGTGATATTGATTCATGAAACTGGAGTTTATGTTTTTGAGTCGAAGAATTACAGCGGATGGATATTCGGACATGAAGAACAGCGTAATTGGACTCAGAGCTTGCCACAGGGGAGAGGACAAGCACGGAAAACGCAGTTCTTGAACCCGATTATTCAGAATAAAGTTCATTTGAAGTGGCTGAAAAAATTTTTAGCGGATTATAACGGAGTTCCTTTTTATTCGTATATTATTTTCAGCGACCGATGCGAATTGAAAAATATTACTTTGACCAGCGATGAGCATTGTGTTATCAATAGATATGACATCTTATTCGCTGTTGAGAAAAATGCGAATCAAGTCGGACGACGATTGGACGACAAGATGATTAAAAGGATTTATTATAAATTATATCCGCTTACACAATTTGATGAAGTGAAAAAATTAGTCCACATCCAAACTATTGAAGAAAATCATTTGGAAAAAGGGCACAAAGAATCAAAATTGGAATCTGTGGAAAAGACTGTTGCTCTTGAAGCGGAGACAATAGAGAAGGAAGAAGATTTACCGCTGAATCAAGAAGCTTCAACGGAAGAATTATGCCCATGCTGCTATTCAAAGCTTGTACTTCGAGTTTCGAAGAAAGGAGAAAATATCGGAAAGAAATTCTACGGCTGCTCGGCATTTCCAAAATGCAGATTTATAAAGAAGTTGGATGATTAGACGGAGAATAGGAAAGGATTTAATGCATGCTATATATTATGAGACATGGAAAAACGGATTGGAATGCAAAACGCAAATTGCAAGGAAGAACCGATATTCCGCTGAATGAAGAAGGAAGGGAGATGGCAAGGCAGGCCGCTGCGGCATATCGCGATGTGCATTTTGACATTTGCTATTGCTCGCCATTGGTTCGGGCGAAGGAAACGGCTGAAATTGTTTTGCAGGGAAGAGATGTTCCGATTGTTTTTGATGAGCGGTTGCGGGAGATGAGTTTCGGGGTTTACGAAGGGCTCGAAAAGAGTTTGGAGATTCCGGATTGTCCCATCAATCTGTTGTTCCAAAATCCCCAAGCCTATGTTGCGCCGGAAGATGGGGAAAGCTTGACGCAGTTATATGAAAGAACCGGTGAGTTTTTGAATGAAATTGTAAAACCGGCATTGGAGAAGGGGATGGATATTTTGATTGTCGGGCATGGCGCGATGAATTGCAGCATTATTTGTCAGGTGAAAAATCTTCCTCTTGAAAAATTTTGGAGCGAAGGAATCGAGAATTGTAAATTGAAAAAACTGCTTTAGAAGACATGATTTTAGTAGGTGGATTCGGAAAGGAAGTTATGAATAAGAATATAAGAAAAATTTTGGCGGTTATTGTTGGAGAATTCTTGTGTGCGATTGCAATCACTTATTTTTTTATTCCGCATCGATTGTTGAGTGGGGGAGTCGGCGGCATATCCATTATGATTCAATATCTGACCGGCTATTCGAGCGGTATTTTTATTTTGCTCATCAATATTCCTTTGTTTATCATCGGATTTAGAAAGCTGCCCAAGGACTTTATGATATTTACCTTTATTTCGGCGAATCTTCTATCCGCTTTTCTGATGGTGCTCAAGCAGTTGAATTTTGCATTTCAGGTTGACGATATTTTGTTGTCGGCGGTTTTCGGCGGAGTTATCAACGGTGTCGGCATGGGGATTTTGTTTCGAAATGCCACGAGCCAAGGCGGATTGGATATTTTGGCGATGATTGCGCGCAAAGAATGGAATATGAACATCGGCTATGCGCTGATGGGAATGAATTTTGTCATTATTTCCATCGCGTCGATGCTTTTCGGATTGGAAAAGGGGATGTACACAATTATTGCCATGTATCTTGCCTATCAATGCGTGGATAGAGTCATCAGCGGATTCGACAACAAGAAACAGATTATCATTATTTCGAGCAAGAGCACCGAAATTGCCAATGTCATCATGGTTGACCCGCATCGCGGAGTGACTTTGCTTCATGGAAAAGGCGCTTACACCGGAGAATCCAAAGAAGTGATTTACTGCGTAGCGAACAATCGACAAGTTGTTCGTATCAAACAGGTAGTTGAGGAAATCGACCCGAAAGCATTTATGTCCATTTCGGATATGGTCGAAGTCAAAGGGAAAGGCTTCGTCCAAAGCGAAATTTAGAAATCAAAAATAAAATCGCAAAATTGAATTTTGAAAATGAGAAACCGAAATGAAATCGGGAACTCAAATTCTAAATATAAAAATCGAAAACGAGATTGACGAGCTGAATGTTGAAAATAAAAAACCGAAATAAAATCGAAAATCTAAAATATGAAAATAAAAATCCGAAATGAAAAACATCAAATCCAATTTTGAAAACAAAAACTAAAATAAAATTTAAGGTAATAAAAAATCCCTTGCTATCGGCAAGGGATAAATATTATCTTTTTGAGAATTGTGGTGCGCGTCTTGCAGCTTTAAGACCATATTTCTTTCTTTCCTTCATTCTTGCATCTCTTGTCAAGAATCCGGCAGATTTTAGAGCCGGTCTAAGCTCGGAGTCAACTTTTAGAAGTGCTCTTGAAATTCCGTGACGGATAGCACCTGCTTGTCCTGTAAATCCTCCACCTTGAACATTTACAAATACATCATATTTTGAAAGTGTATCTGTAAGTTGAAGCGGACGACGAACATCTCTTTTCAAAGTTTCATAACCGAAGTAATCTTCGATATCTCTACCATTTATTGTAATATTTCCTGAACCGGCAAGAAGTCTTACTCGTGCA
Organism: Filifactoraceae bacterium; assembly: GCA_041853585.1. Lineage (GTDB taxonomy): Bacteria > Bacillota > Clostridia > Peptostreptococcales > Filifactoraceae > JAUNKE01. The sequence continues at coordinate 9,644 of JBGZSM010000010.1, read as the reverse complement.
ACAGAGCTTTTTCTTCTACCTGTTCCATAGTATTGTACTTTATCCATTATCAAAATCTCCCTTCAATTATATTTCTAATGCTTCAAGCTGTTGTGCAGCATGTGGATGCTCTCCGCCTGCATATACTCTCAATCTTTTCATCATCGGTGCTCTGAGCTTGCTTTTCGGTAGCATTCCGCGAACAGCAGCGGTAATGATTTCCTGAGGTTTTTCTTGTAGCATTCTTTTGTATGAGATTTCTTTCAAGTTTCCGATATATCCGGTGTGATGTCTGTACATCTTTTGGTCTGCCTTTTTACCGGTTACTACAACCTTATCCGCGTTTACAACTACGACAAAGTCGCCACCGTCAACATGCGGTGTAAAAGTAACTTTGTGTTTTCCTCTTAAAATTCGAGCTATTTCTGTCGAAAGTCTTCCTAGTGTTTTACCTTCTGCGTTTACAAGATACCATTTTCTTTTAACATCAGCAGGTTTAGAAATATAAGACTTCATTCTAATTCCTCCTCAAAATAAAAAATAATTTTGTTGTGTGTATGAATAAAGTCCGGGGCAGTGGACATACAATTCACATTCCTATCAATTATAATAGGAAAAAGCTGTTGTTGTCAATAAAAAAATGCAAAAAGACGAAAAAAATTGCTCTCTTTTGTGCAGATATGGTTTTTAAAATTCAATGGCTTTATTTCTTATAAAATTTTCAACATCAGGATTTATGTTGCATTTAAAATCAAGTTTCGATTTTATTTTGAGTCCGGAACAAAAGGATAATCATGTTGGTAGCTTCTAAAATTTTGAACAAATCCCAAGTCCAAATTCACATGCACCTGATATTTTTCATCTTTGTCGGTGTAATAATCTCCATAGCTGTCATTATTAGCAATCTTTTTGTTCAAAACGATGTCTTTATCGACAAATTCCTGCACAAATTCATTGGCGAGTGCCAAGCCTTCTTCATCGCTGAGCTTTTTGAAATGGATCAGGTCGGTGTTTTTGTCTTTCGGATTTTCATTTTCAAAAACATTCTTGTACTTTTCAGCTTGTTCCACATTCAAATAATGAATGGAAGGATCTTCATCCGTTCCCCAATTAAATGCTACATCTTTGAGTGAGTTAATATCTCCATCGGTAATATGGGAATAATAGCCTCGCATAATCTTTCCGGTATTGTCTTTAGGCAGCTTATCGAAATATCCGTATGATTTGATATGATACCATATCAGTTTTCCTTGTTTGAATACCGTCTCGCATTTCAACAGATTTCCTTCGTTCTCATTTATGGATGGAACATAGCGCACAAAGGATTCGTTATTACTATGCGCAATAGGACCGCCGATAGAATAATCAATCATATCGAGATCTTCGGTCATAACATCCGGAAGATACTTACTTGTAATTTTTTCTAACTTTTTCAGATGAACTAAGGTCTGTTTTTCAATATCGGTATTGAGCCGGCCAGAACCAAGCGTTTCATATAGCAATTTGAAATTCTCCAAAGACTGTCCCGATTCCTTCAAACTATGAGGATAGCTTTCGTTTGAATATCGAGCAAGTTTCTTGTCCATATCCTCGCGGGTAAATATTTGAACGGCATACTCTTTTGATTTTAAATGAAACTCTATCCTGTCCAGATTATCAATTAGCGAGAATAAGATCATCGCATTGTTATCATAATCAAAATCAAATGGATTATATTTTGGTGTTGAGCTGTCTGCGGTATAAAAAATTTTTAAGCCGTAAGGTTTCTCTTTGGACAGAATTTCAAAATGATGTTCGCTGTATTCAAATGGTATATCCAGACGGTAGATGATATTTCCGACTTTGGAATTGTCACCGACATAGGGAGTCTTATATTCGTACAATGCTTCGGCTTTGTCCGGCGTTTTTTCGATTTTTTCAGTAAAGAAAAAAGCGCCGGCGATGAGTACCAACACAATTGCCGTAAGTATCGTAAAAAAATTAGGCTTTCGATAATCCAGTACGGAGTGAATTCTTTTTTTCGTCGAGTTTTCCCCAAAAGCGACTCTCGTTTCAAAAAAGGAATGTCTGCTTGCCAGTTCCAGCAAGGTGTTTGAATAGGATTTTTTGTTTTCATATCCGAGCAGGTCGAGCACTTTTTCGTCACAGGAGATTTCCATATCTTCCACCATATAATGAAAAGCTAGCCAAACCAAAGGATTCATCCAATGGATGCAAAGCACGAGCCAGCAAAGAAATTTAATCAGATAATCTTTTCGTGCGATATGGACTCGCTCATGCGTAACGATGTATTCGATTTTTTCTTCGCTCAAATTACTCGGAATATAGATTTTGGGACGAATGCCGAAAACAAAAGCGCTCGTAATCGTATCGGAAAGATAAATATTTTTTTCCAAGTGTTTGGCGCAACGAAGTTCCTTTTTTAATTGATAGAGTGAATATATCGAATGTGCAAGCAAAAAGCAAATCCCGATTATCCAAAGCACCATCAAAAAATTCATTCCAAAATTCATCCAGTCAAAAGTCGCTGCATTTTGTGTAAGCGCAGAATTATCGGTTGGAAGAGGTGTGGTCGGAACTTCATTTAATGGAGGCTGAGACGGAATTGTATTTGAAATCGAAAAACTCTCCGGCTGAATCACATTTTGTGATATCTTATTCCAAGAAAAGATGCTTTTCAACGAAAATGGAATACAAAGTTTTGCAAAAACCATCACCCAAAGTACATAGAGATATTTCTTGGGGAATTGTTGCACAAACCATCGAATCATCAATACGAATACGATAAAATAGCTGCCGTAAACGCTCAGGTTGATTAGAGAAATAAATAGATTTTTCATCAGATTTCCTCCTCGTAGTCGTGGATAAGCTTTTTCAAATCGTCAATTTCATTTTTGGACAGCTTTTTTCCGCCGACAAAAGCGGTTAAAAATTTTGGCAAAGAGCCGCTGAATGCACTGGATACAAATGCGTGACTTTGTAGGCTCTTGTATTTTTGCAATGTGATATTGGAAGTGATGAGCGAATTGTCGTTGACAAAATAACCGATATTGCATAATTTTTTCAACACCGTATAGGTTGTTGATTTTTTCCAATTTAGTTTTTGCTCGCAGAGTCGAACGAGCTCACCGGATGGAATCGGTTCATTTTCCCAAACGATTTGTGCGAACTCAAATTCTTTTTCGCCCAGTTCATAATAAGTATTCATAGGTCTCCTTTCGTAGTGATTTTATTTCTGGAAATAAAAAGTCAAATTGAAATGGTCTATCGCGAATAAACCTTTCTAAAGCGAGTCTATCATCAATAGACCGAGAAGTCAATAATATTTTGCCAAAAACATTTCTTTAAGGTATAATGAAAACAGGAGGGGAAATATCCAAACGAGAGGGACGATATGAAAAAATTTATGAACATTCCTATTCCCGGAATGCGAATTATCAAAACAGCTTTGGCTGTATTTTTATGTTTTGTCATCGTGGCGTTGACGGGTGAGCAATATTCCGGTTACTCGGCGGTTGTTGCGATCGTGTGCATGCAAAAAGATTGGGGCGATAGCAAAAGAATTGCAATCAATCGCTCGATTGGAACGATTTGTGGTGCCGGTTTTGGTATATTGACTCATAAATTGTTAGAATGGCTGAATTTGTTTGAGCGACCGGTGCTACCTTATCTTTTGGTTTCGGTGATGATGATTCTGTTGATGATTCTAATTATCTCCATTAACAAACAGGATGTGACAGCCGTTTCCTGCATCATTTTTCTGAGCGTGGCTATTTTGCGTGACCCTAAAGTCGATGTCTGGTTTTTTGCTTTTCGACGAATGATTGATACCTTTATCGGAATCGGCGTTTCCCTGATTGTTAATATGGGATTGACTGAGGAATTTTTTGGGAAAATTAAATTGTTGAAAGAAAAATAGAATGTTTTGCGATGAAAATCTATGAGCGGAAATCCTCTTATGATTTCTGTTTGCAAATCGAATGCCATAAATCGGCGTGTTGATGTTAAGTCGAAATAATTTTCCGCATGCCGTTTCACGCGATATTAAGAGTTTTTCATAGACGGCAAATTGGATATGATAGGAAAGTTTTTCAGCATGCTATATAATAGGAAGGGATTTTTCTGCTCGGTTATTAAATTGAACTATATAATAGGAAGAAACTCATTCAAAAATTGATTCCCGCTTTTGAGAGCGGGTTTTTATATGCTGGAAATTTTCTGGTTTTCGGTGGTGAATTTTGAAATTGTCAAATGAAAAGGATGCACTTTCGCAGCGAGAAAAAGAAGGCTTGCGCAAATCCTTTTTCGGTACTTAAAATATTTACATTTGTATGGTATAATTATCTTTTGAGAAAAACAGAAGGAGTATTATAATGTGCGGCTTTGTTGGATTTTATAGCAAACAGATAAAGAATAAAAATGAAGTGATAAAGAAGATGAGCGACCGAATCGTGCACCGCGGACCCGACAGCGAAGGTTTTTTCATCAATGATGAGTTGGCGCTCGGCTTTCGGAGATTGAGCATCATCGATTTGGCAGAAGGCTCTCAGCCGATTTTTAATGAAGACGAAACTAAGGTCATTATTTTTAATGGCGAAATATATAATTACAAAGAGATTCGGGAAGATTTGATAAAGAAGGGACATATTTTCAAAACCAAGACGGACACTGAAGTGATTTTGCATGGTTATGAAGAATATGGCAAAGGCATTTTGCAAAAGCTTCGCGGAATGTTTGCCTTCGTGATTTGGGATGACAGCTCAAAAGAACTTTTTGGCGCGCGCGACCATTTCGGCATCAAGCCTTTTTACTATATGCAACAAGGCGACGAACTTTTGTTCGGCTCGGAAATCAAATCCTTTTTACCATTTCCGAATTTCGTGAAGCAAGTGAACCACGAGGCATTGAAACATTATCTTGTATTTCAGTATTCCGTGTTAGCCGAAACTTTTTTCAAAAATGTGTTCAAGCTAAGACCGGGGCATTGTTTTACATTCAAAAACGGACAGATGGATATACAGCGATATTTTGAGATTGAGTATCAAGCTGAAGAAAAGTCATTGGAAGAATATGTGAAAGCGGTACAAAAGGAAGTCGAAAGCTCGGTTCAGTATCATCAATTCGCAGATGTTGAAGTCGGTGCGTTTTTGTCCGGCGGCGTGGATTCAAGCTATGTGGTTTCCACCGCGAGACCGGATAAAACTTATTCCGTCGGTTTTGAGAATGACGGATTTGATGAAACGGTTTATGCCAAAGAGCTTTCGGATAAGCTCGGCATCAACAATGTTTCCAAAATCATCTCTAAAGATGAATTTTTTGAAGCGATTCCGAAAGTGCAGTACTATTCGGACGAGCCGCATGCCAATTTGTCCTCGGTACCTTTGTTTTACCTGTCGCAATTAGCGTCGAAGGATGTAAAAGTCGTGCTCTCGGGCGAAGGTGCCGACGAGCTTTTTGCAGGATACAATGAATATGAAGTGCCGACGATTGCAAAATGGTATTCGTTACTCCCGATGTCGATTCGCCGTTCGCTTTATGAAGCGAACAAGCACAAGCCGCATTTTAGAGGCAAGACGATTATTACCAAATATGGACAGAGCGTTGAAGAGCGATACATCGGACAGGCAAAAATCATGACCGATGATGAAGCGAATACAATTTTGCAAGATAAATACAAAAGTCCGATTTTGGCAACGGATTTGACGGCGGAACATTATAAAAAGGTTGCCGGTTTCGACGATGTAACCAAGCGATGCTACTTGGATATGAATATGTGGATAGTGGATGATATTTTGCTCAAAGCAGACAAGATGACGATGGCGAATTCATTGGAGCTTCGCGTTCCGTTTTTAGACAAAGAAATGTGGAATTTGGCGCGCAAGATTCCATCCAAATACAAGGTGCAGGGAACGACCACCAAATTTGTTTTCCGTTTGGCATCGGAGAAAAAAATTCCGATCGATTGGGCAAAACGAAGAAAAGCAGGATTTTTGGTACCTTTCATCCATTGGATTCGTGAAGAAAAATACTACAAAATTGTAAAAGAACAGTTTAACAAGGATTTTGTGGATGAGTTTTTTGACAAAACGGCAATCCTGTCATTGCTCGAAAAACATTATGCCAAAGAATCCAACGAAGGACGAAAAATCTATACCATTTACGCATTTTTGCTGTGGTATGAGCAATATTTTGTGAAACAAGCATAGGAGAAGATATGAACCCGAAATTAGTGTTGGCATCCAATTCGCCGAGACGCAAAGAAATTATGGAAATGTTGCCTTGGGACTTTATTGTCGATGCGGTGGAAACCGATGAAAGGATGGATGACTTTTTGAGTGTGGAAGAAAATTTAGAGGCTTTGGCATACCAGAAAGCGTTGCCGATTGCCGAAAAATATCCCGACGACATCGTTATCGGAGGAGATACCATCGTGCTTGCCGACGGCAAAATTTTGGGCAAACCCCAAGATGAGCAAGACGCCAAAGCGATGCTCCGATTGATTTCGACCCATGTGCACTATGTCTATACCGGCGTTTGTATTCTGTGCAAAAAAAGAGACATCGACATTCGATTTATCGAAAAAACCGCGGTGTATATGACGCCGATGAATGAAGATGAAATCGAGGGCTATGTAGCGAGCGGCGAGCCTTTCGGGAAAGCCGGCTCTTACGCAATACAGGGAAAAGGCGGCGTGCATGTTGCGAAAATCGACGGCGACTTTTACAATGTGGTCGGACTGCCCCTCAATCATCTATATAGAGAACTCAAAGCGATTATGAAATAATCCTGTTTTGAAAAATTTGGAACGCTTGCGTTCCGATACATAAGAGAAAAGGCGTAAATATGAAAAATGTGAACGCTTAGAGATGGAATCAAAAGAATGAAATTTTTGGAGGTAGGAATGGATGGGTATATTGGATAAATTTAAGCGAAAAGGGAATAAGGACGATGCGATAGAAAATTTGGCGCAAAAACATAGCAAAACTGCAGTCGATTATGCAAAAAGTTTTCAAAAGAAATTCAACTATTCCCCCGATAGCATAAAAGATTTGGAAGAGATATTGGATTACTATTCCAAGGATGTTTCCGCGAGCCAACCTACAGAAAATCAAATATGGAGCATGGCGATTATATTCGGCTCGTATTTGGGAGAGGTAATGCTACAAAACGGACTCGGCGAAAAAGGATTTAGTTGGGGGAAAGATGACAACTCCGATATTCCCTTGTTGTCCGACCAAAGCGGAAATTTTATTACACCGAATGACAAGGTCTATAAAAGATTGGTCAACGGAGCGGAAGATAATATCGTTTCATTTTATGACATTATCATGGGAAATAAATGGTAAAACAGATACTTTGCAAAAAGCACAAAGAATAGAATAGTGTGCTCATAGCACCTTATGAATAGAAGATTATAAACGACTCAATAATAAAGAGGAAAAAATAAAAATTGAATTTAAGAGAGGGAAAGATGGCAAAAAATAATATTAAGATTGGATTTGAAAAAGAAATCTGGGATGCAGCTTGTGTACTTTGGGGACATATTCCTGCCGCAGAATATCGAAAAGTAATTGTAGGGTTGATTTTTTTGCGTTATATTTCAAATGCATTTGAAAAGAGATATCAAGAGCTGGTTGCTGAAGGTGATGGATTTGAAGATGACCGAGATGCTTATGCGGAGCAGAATATATTTTTTGTTCCTGAAGAGGCGCGCTGGAGCAAAATTTCTTCTTTTGCACGAACACCTGAAATTGGAACGGTGATTGATGAAGCAATGAGGGCGATTGAAGCTGAGAATAAAAATTTAAAGAATGTTTTACCGAAAAATTACGCCAGCCCGGACTTAGATAAGCGAGTTTTGGGTGATGTTGTCGATCTTTTTACGAATATGGACATGGGAAAAACTGATGACAACAAAGATCTTCTTGGTAGAACTTATGAATACTGTATTGCACAATTTGCGGCATACGAAGGGGTAAAAGGCGGAGAGTTCTACACTCCTTCAAGTATTGTTCGTACGATTGTAGAAATTCTGAAGCCGTTCGATAATTGTAGAGTATATGATCCATGCTGTGGAAGTGGTGGTATGTTTGTACAAAGTGCAAAATTTATCGAAGCTCATAGTGGAAATCGAGGCGCAATTTCAGTTTACGGACAAGAATCGAATGCAGATACTTGGAAAATGGCCAAAATGAACATGGCAATTCGTGGAATAGAAGCAAATTTAGGATCTTATCATGCGGATACCTTTTTTAATGATTTGCATCCAACGCTTAAAGCTGATTTTATTATGGCGAATCCGCCATTTAATCTTTCAGGCTGGGGAGCGGACAAATTGAAAGATGATTTACGATGGAAATTTGGAACACCACCATCAGGGAATGCCAACTATGCTTGGATTCAACACATGATTCATCATTTAGCACCGAATGGGAAAATAGGACTTGTTTTGGCAAATGGTGCATTGTCTTCTCAATCATCAGGAGAGGGCGAGATTCGAAAGAAAATTATTCAAAATGATTTGGTGGAAGGTATCGTTGCGTTGCCAACTCAATTGTTTTATAGTGTGACAATTCCGGTAACACTTTGGTTTATTAGTAAGAACAAAAAACAAAAAGGCAAAACTCTATTTATTGATGCTCGAAAAATGGGCTACATGGTGGATAGAAAACACCGAGATTTTACGGATGAAGATATTCAAAAATTAGCAGATACATTTGAGTCATTTCAAAATGGAACATTGGAGGAAGTGAAAGGTTTTTGTGCCATTGCAGATTTGGAAGCGATTGAAAAACAAGACTATATTTTGACACCGGGACGCTATGTTGGAATTGAAGAAGCACCGGACGATGGAGAGCCTTTCGAAGAAAAAATGAAGAGGCTGACATCCGAACTCTCCGATATGTTTGCAAAATCTCGTGAGTTGGAAGATGAAATTCGTAAAAAATTAGGAGCGATAGGGTATGAAATATAATTGGACAGTAAAAAAATTATTCGAGATTGCCGATTTTAATCCAAAAGAATCTATCCTCAAAAACCATATCGCTAAAAAAGTTTCTATGGATAAATTGAAACCATTTTGTAGGGATATTACAGAATTTACATTCGAAGAATTCAAAGGGGGAGCGAAGTTTCGAAATGGAGATACTATTATGGCACGAATTACTCCTTGTCTCGAAAATGGGAAGATTGCGCAAGTGAATTTTTTGGATAATGGAGAAGTTGGGTTTGGTTCAACGGAATACATTGTATTTCGCTCTATCGAGGGAATAACTGACAATAATTATCTCTATTATTTAGTTAGTAGTTCTCTTGTGAGAGTTCCAGCAATAAAATCTATGGTTGGATCATCTGGCAGACAAAGAGTGCAGACCGATGTTGTAAAAAATTTAGATATTTGCCTTCCGCCGATAGAAGAACAGAAAAAAATTGGCAGGCTCTTGAAAATCATTGATGATAAAATTGAGCTTAACAATGCTATAAACAATAATTTAGCAGCTTAAAGGTCGATGTCGGAAACATCTAGTTCACCTAACACCAGTTTAGGTAGTAAAGAGTCACGAATTTGCTCTAAACGGCAGATTTCATTGTAGTTATTTCGAATCGCTGCATCCATTGGTGCAACTAATGCCTCAAATTCATCAATCTTTTGATTCGAAGGTATA
>JBGZSM010000009.1:0-29199 GCA_041853585.1 Filifactoraceae bacterium | reverse complement strand
AGTGCAATCACAACCCCTTGTGACATTTGTCATCTTGTGGTATGATGACTTCAAGAGAAAGGAAATAAAAATGAGTATTTTTTCCAAAATATTATTTTTGATATTCAGTCTGCTGTCCTTTGACATCGCTGAGAAAAATAATATCATTCTGTTTTTGATTATCGCCATTCTTTTCGTATTGAGTGATATTGTTCCTAAGCGATTGCGTTTCGTCTGTTATGCGGCATATATTTTTTTATGTTTCTATGAGCCGAAGACGATTGCATTTCTGCCTTTGTTCATCTATGATTTGTATTCCGAATACAAAGGTTATTCGGCTATCGCTTTCTTGCTTTGGGCAATCTTGGACAAATCTCCTTCTCTTTTCGCATATTCGTGCTTCGCATTCTATCTTGCCTGTACGGAAGATACCTATTGTCAAAGTTTGTTGAACAAAACGATTCAACTGGACAATGTGCGGGAACGACTCTTTGAAGGGGAAGAAAAGTTTGAACTTTACAATCGCGAAATGAGAAATGAAATTGAGATTGCGATTTTGAATGAGCGAAATCGAATTGCGCGGGAAATTCACGATTCCGTCGGCCACGCACTCAGCAGCTGCATTTTGCAAACGGAAGTTATCAAATTGCAGTCGGAGGATGAGGCTCAAATTCAAAAACTCGAAATTTTGCAGCAAACTTTACAAAACGGAATGCATGATATTCGCTCCAGTTTGCACAATCTGCACGATTCGTCTTTAGATTTGAAGCGCAGCATGGAGAATATCTTAGCAAGTATGCCTTTACAATCCAGCTTTGACTTTGCAAGCAACAGCGAGATGGATTATACGATGAAAATCGGTATTTTATCCGCTTTCAAGGAAATGCTTGCCAATATCGCTAAACATTCGGATGCCAAAAGCGTTCGCGTTCAATTGATGGAGCACAAAAATTATTACAGCCTTTCGGTCAAAGATGACGGCTCGGTAAAATTCTTGGAAAAAAATTCACTCGGTATCGGACTTCATTCCATTGCCGACTTTGCCAAAAATTATAACGGCAATCTCTACTATGGTTATGAGCAGGACGGATTTTTTGTGCATATCACTTTATCGAAGTAATCCACAAAAAATGATTTTAAATTTGAATGACATTTAATTCTCGTTTGCAAAGGAGTTTTATGAAAATCATTATTATCGACGACGATGCCATCGTGCGCGAGTCGCTCAAAAATATATTGCAAACCAAGGGCATCGAGGTAGCGGCAATCGGCAGCAGCGGCCGAGAAGCCATCGAGCTCTATGAAAAATATAGACCCGATATTCTGCTGATGGATATTCGAATGGATGATTTGAACGGTCTGGAAGCGACCTCGGCTATTTTGAAGCGGGATGTCGATGCTAAAATTTTACTTATCACAACATTTCAGGATGACGAATATATAAGTAAAGCGATTGAACTCGGCTGTTGCGGGTATATTTTAAAACAAAATATCGCCGGAATATTACCGGCACTAAATGCCGTCGCCAACAACCAACTGGTATACGATTCCAAAATCGTCAACAAGCTTTCACCCTCCAAGTCGCACCATTTGCCCGATTTTTTGTCGGAGCGCGAAAAAGATATTTTACTTTTGGTGGCGGACGGCTTGAACAACAAAGAAATTTCCGAGCGGCTATTTCTCAGCGAGGGTACCGTTCGAAACTATATTTCCACTTTACTGGAAAAATTGAATCTGCGGGATAGAACGCAGCTTGCCATTTTTTATTATCGGGGATTGCAATAATCGCTGGTTGATCGCTTTCGATTCATTGCTGAATTTTACAAATCAATTGCAACGGCTTCGGCCTACTTTCACAGGGAATAGGGGTATTTATGCGTTTGAGAACTTTAATTTTACTTATGGTGATGACCTTTGTCGTATCAAGTGTGTCCACCGTGATATATTTGCGTCATACGCAGAAAGACAATACATTCAGTACAAATTATAAAAGCGAAAAAAACGATGACGGATATGTTCCGCCTAAATTCACGGCCAATCGAGTAATTGCGAGTGAAAGCGATTTGGAATATGCCATCGGACGCGAGCTTGCGGAATTCAATCCGCGCTTTCGTTTCAAAATCAATACGAATCTATTGGACGAGGCATCGATTGAGCGCGTCTTTTCCAATTTGATGTCAAGGGGGACGACTTCTTGGCATGTCGGCGCTTATCGATGGTATTATCCGGACCATAAACTGTATACACAATTGACGGTTGAAGTCCAATATGTTATGTCTTTGGAAGAGGATTCGGATGTTGAAAAATTTGTCGACACTTGGATTGCACAAAATATTCACGAAAAGATGAGCGATGAAGAAAAAATCCGTAAAATTCATGACCATATCGTTTCCACATATTATTATCAGCTCGGAGATTCTCGCGGAATGATTGACGACACTTCCGCCCACGCGCCCGCTTCGCTGATTAAGAATAAATGCGGAGTCTGTCAAGGCTATGCGGCGCTGTTTCAAAAAATGGTAACCGAGGTCGGAATCGAAAACCGATTCATCGTCGGGAGCGTTGGCACAAGCAGCAGCGAGAACCATATTTGGAATATGGTCAAGCTTGACAATGCATGGTATCATGTCGATACGACTTGGGACGACCCAAGTCCGGATGTTCCGGGGCGCGTTATGCACCAATTCTATTTGCGCGGCGATTATTATATGAGCAAAACACATCAATGGGTAAGCGATTTTTATCCAAAAGCGAAGAAGGATTACGAAATCAAACGCTGAGAATCTGAATCGTTAATTCAAAACCGAAATGTAAAATCATTTTTCAACTTGCGATTCTCATTTTGAAGAATCAAAATCGCTTTTTCACTTCGCGGTTTTCATTCCGTACAATTTTTTCAGATTTCGATTTGAAAAGTCAAAATCCGAATCGCTTTTTCAATTTTTATTTTCGATTTTATAAAAAACTTTATAAGAGATGGTCTTTTGGAAAGGGGTTTTCGATGGGAAGCAAAAAATTTATCTTACTTATTTTGATTTCGCTGGCGGTCTCAGTCGGCATTACAATGCTCGCTCTTTCGACAAACAAAGCAAGCGATGCGCAAAAAATCGCCAAAACGAATAAAAAATCGTCCGATAAAGTCGATAGCGTTTTGAAGAAAAATCCGAGCGATTTGTCCGATTATACCGAAGAAGAAATCGTCGAATCCGAAGAAAGAATTATGGCAATTATTCAGGATAAAGTATCGAAAATCAGTCCGGTAATCACGATTCGGGTTCATCCCTACCTCGATATCGACAATCGAATCGAAATTCTCATGGACAAACTATGGTATCATAAGGACGCAACTTTTACCAGAAGTTCCTATTCTTGGAAAACTGAAAATTTGAGAGACTACCACTTGCTGACACTCTATGTGGAGTATCATACCAGCAAAGAGGATGATAAAATGGTCAATGACTTTGTAAGCGCTTGGGTAAAGAAAAATATTACGCAGAAGATGAGCGATGAGGAAAAAGTCCGCAAGATTCATGACCACATCGTTCTATCATATGAATATGACTTGGGGGATAAAAACAAAGAGGTCAACGGTACATCTGTCCATGCGGCTTGCTCTTTGATTAAAGAAAAGCGTGGCGTCTGCCAAGGTTATGCAACGCTGTTTCAAAAAATGGCAAATGAAGCGGGCATTGAAAACATCTTGGTTTATGGAATTGCAAATGTCGATGAAGAAGCAATCGAGAATGAAGAGGTAGTGGAGGAAGAAGAGACAACATATGATGGATATGAAGAAGAGAAACCCAGCTATCATCTTTGGAATCTGGTCAAGGTCGAAGGAAATTGGTATCATGTCGATGTAACTTGGGATGATATTTCCGACCCAAGATTTGAAGGATGGATTTTCTACGACTTTTATCTGCGCAGCGACAGCGATATGTTCGGCGATCATGTGTGGGACAATTTCAAATATCCGAAAGCACCCCATACTTATCCGAAGCGACCGCAGATGGTTGAAGGAAAATTCAATCCATAGCAATATCGGCAGTTGAAAAAGCTATACAATGGCAAACTCGTAGGAGCAATCCATTTCTATTTTATGAGTTTGAATTAATCTTTAGCCTCTCGGTCAAATTCAAAAAGGAACTGTCGGAGAACGAAAAATCTCATTCCGCAACAGTTCCTTCCTTATTAATATACATATTCCGCCGTCATATTGGCTTTTTGTATCATCGAATGATAGAGCTTGGAGCTTTGCATCAAATGTGCATGCGTTCCCATATTATCGATTTTCCCATTGTTCATCACGATGATTTTATTGGCATTCTCAATCGATTTCAAACGATGCGAAACGATGACGACGGTTTTGTCTTTAATCAGCGAGTTCAAGCTTTCTTGAATCTGCATTTCATTTTCCACATCCAAGGATGCACTGATTTCATCAAGTAAAATAATCGGCGCATTTTTCAAGAATGCTCTCGCGATCGAGATTCGTTGACGCTCGCCGCCCGACAATTTGCTGCCGTTTTCTCCGATAATCGTATCGTATTTATTCGGCAGATTTTCTATAAAGTGGTGGCAATTCGCCATTTTCGCCGCAGCAATCACTTCTTCATCGCTCGCATTTTTATTTCCGATTCGAATATTCTCCATGACCGAGGTGTCAAAAAGCGTCACATCCTGAAAAACAATCGATATTTTTTCAAAGAGATTTTCCGTATCGACTTTGCTGATATCCTTCCCGTCGATGATAATCTCGCCCTTGTCGTAATCGTACAATCTCGACATCAGACGAAGAACGGATGTTTTTCCGCAGCCCGACGGACCGACGAGTGCGGTAACCTCATTTTGTTTTGCGACAAAGGAAATCCCGTCGACGACATCACGCTCTCCATCGTAGGAGAAACTTACATCTTTAAATTCAATATCGTATTTGGAAAGCTCGCTCTGTTCACCGACTTGAATCGGCTCCGTACGAATCGCTCGAATTCTTTCGATTCGCGCATCGATATACATAATCTCCGCCATATTGGCAAAGAGCGCGGTAACCGCGTCGATGATTCGGCAGGAGGCAATAATATAGGCAAGTAGGTAGAGAAGCGACACTTTTCCCTGTATCAAAAGATTCATACCGACGACAATCGTCAGTCCGAGAGAAAATTTGAGAATGCTTCCGATTCCCGAAATCGGAACAGCTTGCTTAAATTCCGATTGGATATGGATTTTTTCGCTCTCCATGACTTTTTGCATCAAATCCTCTTCCACCTGCTCCGTCAAGCCGTAAGACTTTATCTCCTGCTGCATCTCAATCGCTTGCTGGAAACTTTCGGAATTTTTTCGAAGCACCTGATAGTATTCACTCGTTGCATCAATCTGCATTCTTTTCGATACATTGACCAACACAAAGCAGACGACAATCGGTAAAACGATGCACAAACCCATCTGCCAATTTCCGATGATAAGCATCGCCGACACGACGATGAAAAAAGCCAGAAATCCGATGTATTGCGGGATGGCATGACAAAGCGCATGCTCAATATCCGCGACATCTTTCATAACTGTTTGCGAAAGGTCGGAAGTATCATGTTTTGTAAAATACGAAAGCGGCAAATCCTTGAGCACATCGGCAATCTCCAGTCGAAGATTGGCGCTCTCCTTGTAAGTTTCGTTATAATTTGTGTTATAGTCGATATGCGTGATGATATACATCAGCACCGCGATGATGAGAATGGCGATTGTATAATACCAAGGGGACTTGGTCGCATCTTCCATCACATTGTCGACAAAAAACATAATGAGCATCGCCGGAAAAAGAAAGGAGAAGTTTTTGAAAAAAACGGATACACCCGCTTTGAGAAGGCCCTTCGCCCCGTTTTCCGTCAACGAATAGCGCTCTTTTAATTTCTTAATCATATACCCTCCAATCATTTGCTTTTGAAAACATATCCTGCAAATTCTTGTATCTTGTGTCGGACTGCATCAGCTCTGCATCCGTTCCACGCTCGATTATCTTTCCATCCTGCACGACCAAAATTTCATCGACCTTGCGAATGGAGCTCAATCGGTGCGCAATCATCAGTACCGTCTTGCCTCTCATCAGATTCGAAAATGCAAGCTGAATCTCATATTCATTCTCCGGGTCCGCCGCTGCAGAGGCTTCGTCCAAAATAATGATGTCGGCATCTTTCAAAATCGCCCGCGCAATTGCAATTCGCTGGGTTTCTCCGCCTGAGAGATACACTCCTTTCGAGCCGATGATCGTATGTTCTCTGTCTTTGAACTTGTCCAAAATATCATTGCATTGAGCCAATTAGAGAGCCTGTAAAACCTCTTCATCGCTCGCATTCGGATTACCGATTTTTACATTTTCATAGATGCTGGTCTTAAATAATTTACTATTTTGGAACACAAAGGCGATATTTTTCATCAAGGCTTTTTGTGAATAGCTCTCAATATTTTTTCCGCCAATCAAAATTTCCCCTTCGTCAATCTTATAGAATCCCGATACCAACTTGGCAATCGTCGTTTTTCCGCCTCCGGATGCTCCGACCAGCGCATAGCTCTTACTGCCGTCCAATCGAAAACTCAAATCCCGTAGCACATATTCTTCTTCGTATTTGAAGGATACATTTTTAAATTCAATCGAATAGTCGTCAAAGCGCTCTTCATTTCCATATTGCAGCTGGTTCTTCTCCATTTCCACAAAAAAATTCTCCAATTTATCGACCGCTTGCATTGCTTGAAATTGAAACATTGAAACATACATTACCTTCATGATGCAGCTGAACATCGTACCCGCAAAGCAGATAAAGAAAATGATGCGCGCCAAAGTTTCCGGCACGGATGCGCCCTTATCCATCAGCAAAATGCCGACCGGAATCGTAAAGGTGGCAAACAGATTAAAAAGCACCTGAAAAGTCACAAATGGCGTGCGACAACTCATTGAGAAGTTGAGCGCATAATCCGAATAGTCCGTGATGGCTTTGTAAAACGCTTTGATGGAATGTACTTTGGTTCTGAAAATTTTAATGACCTGCATCCCTCGAACATATTCCACAGCCTCGGCATTCAATTTTTCCAGCGACGCCATATAATTGGACATAAATTCTTTATTGCCCGTCATTCCCATGACTAAAAACATTCCGATGATGACCACGAGCACTAAGAATGCCCCCAATTTTATATCCACCATGAAGGTCGTGATAATCATCAGAATTGGCGTGAGAATCGCCAATATCAAATCCGGTATCAAATGCGCGACAATCATATGCGTTTCGCTTGCATTGTCGTCGATGATTTTCCGAATTTTACCGGATGCATTCATGTCAAAGAATGAAAAGGATGCTCGCATCAGTTGCTTGATTCCCTCTTTTCTCATATTGGTTTCCAGTCGGAAAGCCAAAATATGAGAGGATGCGAGTGCCAAAAAATAGCTTACCGCATTCGCAATCATCAGCAATACAATTATCATCGCATAATGCATTCCGATTTCCAAATCCTGATAAACAATCAGTTGCTCCAGGAATTTCCACAGATACCAAAACGGTGCAATGGACAAAAATCCGGAGATGATAGAAAAGAAGATTGATATATACGCATAGCCCATACGCTCCGGCGTATATCGAAACAATCTTTTGTAAATATTCATTGCTCCTCCTTGTGTGAACCTATAGGGCGGTTCAGCTTTCTACTTCGTGATAAATGCTTACAATCGATACCCTATTTCCGTTTGCAAGCTTTCATAAATCCAAAATTCTTTTGAGCGGTGCATGCTTAATGTCATGATGCTGCCTCTCCTGCACTCAAATGATACATTCAGCAGAATTCTTTTGCTCAACAATCGTCTTTTTTCCCACATCCTTCGCTTTATTTGTAAAAATACAAAAGGAGAATAAACCCATCTTTTGTATGAGCCATTCTCCTTATTATCGGTTGAATAAAAACTCTGATTGCTTGCCGGTCGATCCATCTCTCCTATTCACGCCCGGGCATCAAGATTGTTCCTTTCAATCCGAAGTTTTAACTTCAATTAGTACCTATGCTAACTATACCACAAATTTGAATTATTTTCCACCGAAATTATTTAAGCAATAAAAATTTTCTTCCCGCTTCTTATTTTAGAACTGCAATTCATATTTTCGATTGCCAATCACTTTTTTGAATCGTATAAATTTATTCCTTCCTATTATATAGCATGTCATTTTATTTCCTTTTCCTATTTTACAACTCCTATTCATATTTTCGATTGCCAATCACTTTTTAGAATCTCATAATGTATTTCTTCCTTATTATATGTCGTTGTAAAATTTTATTTCTTCTTTTGTCCAATGTTCATTTTGAGATTACTCTTCTATCGTTTTCTCAAAGAAAAACCCCTTCCCGTTTTGAGAAGAGGTTTTGAATTCTTAATATAAACTTTATCCGTTATCCGAACAGCGTAAGCAATACACCTGCTGCAACCGCAGAACCGATTACACCTGCCACATTCGGTCCCATCGCATGCATCAATAGGAAGTTGGTTGGATTATAATCTCTTCCTACTTTATTAGATACACGAGCCGCCATTGGAACAGCCGAAACTCCTGCTGAACCGATAAGCGGGTTGATTGGGTCTGATTTTGAAAGCAGATTCATAAGTTTTGCAAGCAGAACGCCTGCTGCAGAACCTACACCGAATGCCACGACACCAAGGAAGATAATCATCAATGTCTTTGGTGTTAGGAACTGTTCTGCAGTCGCGGATGCTCCTACGGATGTTCCAAGCATAATGGTGATGATGTTGATTAAGTTGTTGGATGCGGTTTCAGAAAGTCTGTCCGTTACCATACATTCTTTGAACAGGTTACCAAGCATCAGCATACCTACCAAAGTCGCTGCCGGTGGCAAAATCAACGATACTACAATCGTTACTACAACCGGGAAGATAATCTTTTCTTTCTTGGTTACCACACGAAGCTGCTTCATTACGATTTTACGCTCTTTGTCTGTTGTGAGCGCTCTCATAATCGGCGGCTGAATTACCGGCACCAATGCCATATAAGAATATGCCGCTACGGCAATCGGTCCAAGTAGATGTGGCGCCAACTTCGTTGTAAGGAAGATTGCAGTCGGTCCGTCCGCTCCACCGATAATTCCAATCGATGCTGCTTCTTGTGAAGTAAATCCGAACAAAATCGCTCCTACGAATGTAAAGAAGATACCAAACTGAGCTGCAGCTCCAAGCAACAAGCTTTTTGGATTTGCAATCAGCGGTGAGAAGTCGGTCATCGCGCCAACGCCCAAGAAAATAAGCGGTGGGAAGATACCGAATTTGTTTCCTCTCGAAAGATAGTATAGAAGTCCACCCGGTGATTCTAAAATGCTGTGGACATAAAACTTACCTTCCTGTGCCATCTCCTGCATTTTCAAAAGCTCGTCGGGCGAAAGAGAATTCGGATCCAAAAGCCTACTGAACATCGGTATTTCCGCAATCGTTTTTGGATAATCCATAATTCCAGCAAGTGGAAGATTTACCAGTAACATTCCAAATGCAATCGGAATCAACAACAAAGGCTCAAACCCTTTCGCAATAGCGAGGTAAAGTAGTACGCAGGCAACGACTATCATGATCAACTGTTTTGGATCTCCACCTTTTGAAAACATGGAGACAATTCCGGTTGATTGTAGAAATTCTACAAAAATATCCTTCATTTTTTACCTCTTTCTTAGCCTATTACTACCAATACATCTCCTGTATTTACCGAAGAACCTTTGCTTACATTAACAGCTTTTACTACGCCGTCAACAGGACAAGGCAATTCGTTTTCCATTTTCATCGCTTCAAGCACTACGGCAAGCTGACCGGATTTTACTTGGTCTCCGACATTTACCGCTACATTTAGAATTGTTCCCGGCATTGGCGAAGAAACTGCAGATTCTCCCGCTCCAGCTTGTGCTGCAGGAGCTGCCGGTGCCGCCGGTGCTGCTGCAGGAGCAGGAGCAGGCGCTGCCGCTTTAGGAGCTGCCGGTGCTGCCGCCGCCGGTCTTGGTGCAGAAACTGCGCCATCTTTTACTTCTTCAACTTCAACTTGATATTGAGAACCGTTTACGGTTACATTAAACTTTTTTATCATTTTATCCTCCAATTAGACTATAATCTACTATTCATTTGCTCCAGTAAGCCGGCAGTTCCCCAGCTATCATTGGTTTTGACAATATTTTTAATCACGATTCGGCTTCCTTCACCTGCGCTCATTGCACTTACTGCCGCCATAACCGCTGCGATCACTTCGCTTTCATCTTTTGCAGCCGGTGTCGGTGCAGCAACCGCCGGTGTCGATTTTGTTTCAATCACCGGCTGATCTTTCTTTTCTACGCTGATGAGTTTTAATCCTTTGATAACAAACATCAAAATGACCAAAACACTGAACACGATTGCCATTGCCAATAGGGTAACGCCCAAGCAAGCAATCATTTTCTGACCGACTGTCATGTTCGGGTCGTTCGCTGCGAGCTGTTTTATTAGTTCGTACATTCTTTTCTCCCTTCTGTATGAAATATCCTATAGCGGAATATTTCCATGTTTCTTAGGAGGTCTTTGCTCTTTCTTGCTGCTGAGCATATCAAGTGCATCGATCAAGCGAATTCTTGTGTGCGCCGGCTCGATTACATCATCAACATAACCTCTCTCAGCTGCCTTGTATGGAGTTGCAAATTCGTCCTTGTATTCTTGGATTTTTTCTGCACGAGCTTTAACCGGGTCATCGGCTGCATCGATATCTTTTTTGAATATGATATTTGCCGCTCCATCCGGTCCCATAACCGCAATTTCCGCTGTCGGCCATGCAAGTACCATATCTGCACCAAGCTCTTTGGAGCACATTGCGATATAGGATCCGCCGTAAGCTTTTCTTGTAATCAAAGTGATTTTCGGAACGGTCGCCTCAGAAAATGCATAAAGCATTTTTGCTCCGTGACGAATGATTCCGCCATACTCTTGTGAAGTTCCCGGTAAGAATCCCGGAACATCTTCAATACTTAGAAGTGGAATATTGTATGCATCACATGTTCTGATGAATCTTCCCGCTTTGTCGGATGCATTGATATCCAACGAACCCGCCATCACTCTCGGTTGGTTTGCAACGATACCGATGGTTTGTCCGTTCAATCTTGCATATCCCGTTACAATATTCGGCGCAAACAATTCCTGATACTCCATAAAATCGCCGTCATCCACCAATGAGCGAATGATGTCTTTTACATCATATGCTTTGTTTGGACTGTCCGGAATAATTGTATTCAATTCTTCGATTAGTCTGTTTGGATCATCATTGGTCGCATATACCGGTGGCTTCTCCATATTGTTGGATGGAAGGAAGCTGAGCAATCTTCTAACTTCCAAAATAGCCGCCGTATCATCGGATGCTTTATAATGCGCAACTCCGGATACGGAGTTGTGAGTTGTCGCTCCGCCAAGTGCTTCTGCCGTTACCACTTCTCCGGTTACCGCCTTGATAACCTGTGGCCCCGTGATAAACATCTGGCTGGTATTTTCGACCATGAAGATATAGTCTGTAATTGCCGGTGAGTAAACCGCTCCACCTGCACAAGGTCCCATGATGATGGAAATTTGCGGAATAACACCGGAAGAAATTGTATTTCTGAAGAAGATGGATCCGTATCCTTTAAGCGCATCGACCGCTTCCTGAATTCTCGCTCCGCCGGAATCGTTCATTCCAACACATGGCGCTCCCATCTTAAGCGCAAGATCCATCACTTTTACAATTTTTGCAGCATGCATTTCACCAAGTGAGCCGCCCACTACTGTAAAGTCTTGTGCAAAAGCATACACCAATCTGCCGTCCACTTTACCATATCCTGTGATAACACCTTCAGCCGGTGCATCCAATGACGCCATATCAAAATTTGTACATCTGTGTTTCACAAATGCGTCCAATTCCACAAATGTATTTTCGTCAAAAAGAATGTTCATTCGCTCACGAGCAGTCAGCTTTCCGGAATCATGTTGCTTTTGAACCCTTTTTGCTCCACCCGCTTCTTCAATCTTTTGACGCTTTTCGATAAGCTGTTGTAATTTGTCAGCCATTGCTCCTCCTTATTTTCTCTCACTTAGTTCAAGCAATATGCCACCGGTTGATTTCGGATGAACAAATGCAATTCTTGCTCCACCCGCTCCATATCTTGGAGACTCATCAATCATCTGATATCCTTTTTCTTTCATTTCCGCAATTGCATTTTCAATATTGTCCACTCTCAATGCAACATGCTGAATTCCTGCACGACCACCGTTTTTCTCAATATATCTTGCAATCGGTCCGTCCGGAGAAGTAGATTCCAAAAACTCAAGCTCCGTATCCCCTACCGGAAAGAATGCAACCTTAACTTTTTGCTCCTCTACCACTTCGGTTCCCTGACATTTAATACCTAAAACCTCTTCATAAAACTTGATGGTTTCATCCAAATTGTTAACCGCAATACCTATGTGGTCCACTCTACTAACATTCATGTGTAAGCCTCCTTAAATATTTTTTATTATTTCTTGAGCAACGGAATACGGGTCCGTTTCTTTGCTGGTCGTGTCCAGAAGCATTTCTTCAATTTTTCCTTCCCCAATCAGCTTTGAAATCTTCCCTTCCACATGCTCATGAACAATCTCTTTAATCTCCGACTTGTTTCGGTTGAGTTGCTTCTCCAGCAGCTTGCCCGATTCTTCCAGAAATTTTTTGTGCGAAAGTATATTTTCCACAACAGCCGGAACGCCTTCGCCCGTTTCTCCAACCGTCATTGAAATCGGCGGTCTGAATTCCCAATCCTTGTTAAAGTCGAGCATCATATCAATCTCACGGAAGGTCTTTTTCGCTCCGTCTTTGTCCGCCTTGTTGATGACAAAAACATCGCCTACTTCCATAACGCCCGCTTTGATTGCCTGAATATCATCACCCAGCCCCGGTACCATTACCATCAAAGTCGTATCCGCCGTCTTTACAATTTCAACTTCAGATTGACCGACGCCAACCGTTTCAACGAATATAAAATCGCAACCGTAAGCATCCAATACCTTGATGGCTCCCTGGGTCGCCTTGGAGATTCCTCCAAGTTGACCCCTTGAGCCCATTGAACGAATGAACACGCCCGGATCCAGATACAAATCGGACATTCGAATTCTATCGCCAAGAATAGCGCCCTTAGAGAAAGGACTGCTCGGGTCGATGGCTATGATGCCTATCTTTTTGTCTTGTTTCCTCAGTTCCTTTACCAGCTTGTCCGTGAGCGTCGATTTTCCGGCGCCCGGCGGTCCGGTGATACCTATGATATATGCGCCCTGTGTACGACGATATACCTGCTTCAGCACATCATATTGAGGATCGCGTCCATTTTCTACAATACTGATGATTCTTGCACAAGCCACTTTATCGCCCTGTACCAGTCTTTCAATAAGTTGCTCCATAATCAGCTCCTATTTATTTTTTTACATTAGCACGAATAAATTCTGCTGTTACACTTGTCGGGGTTCCCGGTGTAAATACTTCCGCAATCCCATGCTCCTTCAAATAAGGAATATCGTCATCCGGAATAACACCACCGCCGATTACCAAAATTTCATCATATACGCCTTGCTCTTTCAAAAGATCAACCACTTTTGGCAGAAGATGGCTGTGAGCTCCTGACAAAATACTCATCGCCACGACATCAACGTCTTCTTGAATCGCCGTCTCAACGATTTGCTCAGGAGTTTGTCGAAGTCCTGTGTAGATAACCTCCATTCCTTCGTCTCTGAGTGCTCTCGCTACTACTTTTGCACCTCTATCATGTCCGTCCAGACCCGGTTTTGCAACTAATACTCTAATAATTTTGTCCATTTTTATTCCTCCACTTTCTTATAGCAATACAGTTTGCTTGTACTCGCCGAATTCTTCTCTCATTACATTACAGATTTCGCCCAATGTTGCATAAGCTCTTACTGCATCAAGAATGAACGGCATCAAGTTTTCATCTGTATTACATGCTTTTCTAAGCTCTGCCAGTCTTTGATTAACCAAATCGTTGTCGCGTCTCGCTTTAAGATCTGCAATTTTTTGTGCCTGTCTCTCTCCAACGGATGGATCCACTTTAAGCAATCCGGTCGGTTTCGGCTCTTCCACTTGGAATTTGTTCATACCGACAATAATACGCTTTCCGGTTTCAATATCTTTTTGGTAGCTGTATGCAGAGTCCATAATCTCTTGTTGCATATAGCCTTTTTCGATTGCTGCCGGTGAGCCGCCCAATTCATCAATTTTGGTAATCAATTTCATCGCTTCTTCTTCAAGTGCAGAGGTAAGTGATTCTACATAGTACGAACCTGCCAACGGGTCGATGGTGTCGGTCGCTCCGGATTCGTAAGCTACGATTTGCTGAGTTCTAAGCGCCGTTCTTACCGATTCTTCAGTCGGAAGAGCAAGCGCCTCGTCTTTTGAGTTGGTGTGTAGAGACTGCGTTCCTCCAAGAACAGCCGCCAAAGTCTGAATCGCAACACGAACGATGTTGTTTTCAGGCTGCTGAGCGGTTAGTGTCGAACCACCTGTTTGTGTATGGAATTTAAGCATCATGGACTTATCTTTTTGAGCTTTGAATCTTTCTTTCATAATACGAGCCCAAAGTCTTCTTGCCGCACGATATTTTGCCACCTCTTCAAATAGGTCATTATGCGCGTTGAAGAAGAATGAAAGTCTCGGTGCAAAACTATCCACATCAAGTCCTGCTTGAATTGCCGCATTTACATAAGCAATACCGTTGGACAGCGTAAATGCGATTTCCTGTGCTGCCGTTGAGCCGGCTTCACGGATATGGTATCCGGAGATTGAAATGGTATTCCATTTCGGTACATTTTTGGAGCAGAACTCAAAAATATTTGTTATCAATCGCATCGAAGGATTAACCGGGAAGATATAAGTTCCCCGAGCAACATATTCTTTCAAAATATCATTTTGAATCGTTCCCGCCAACTTATCCGGAGTTACCCCTTGTTTCTCAGCAACTGCGATATACATTGCAAGCAATACGGATGCCGGTGCATTGATAGTCATGGATGTGGAAACTTTGTCAAGAGGAATGCCGTCAAACAAAATTTCCATATCCGCCAATGAGTCAATCGCAACGCCGACCTTTCCTACTTCCCCTTGAGCAATTCTGTCATCCGAGTCATATCCCATTTGAGTCGGTAAATCGAATGCAACGGAAAGACCCATGGAGCCTTGCTCAATAAGGAATTTGTAACGCTGATTGGATTCTTCCGCAGTCGCAAAACCCGCATACATACGCATTGTCCAGAATCGTCCACGGTACATTGTATCCTGAACACCTCGAGTGAACGGATATACTGCCGGAACCCCAAGGTCATGCATATAATCCATATTTTGAACATCAGCCGGCGTATAAAGTCTCTTAACTGTAAATCCGGATGAGTTTACAAATTCACTTTGTCGCTCCGGAAATTTTTCCAGCGCTTTCTTTACTTTCCCTTCCTCCCAATCGTTTACCGCTTGGTCGATTTGTTTAATATCGTCTTTTTCAAACAACATAAATTCCCTTCCTTTCAATTACATAATTTGGTACATTATTTCATACTGCCCGTTTCAACAAATTTTTGGTGCCAGGATAATGCTTCATTCAACAAATGTGGTGTATGCTGGAATTTTCCGGCTTTTGCTCTCTCAAAATAATCTCTTAGCTGCTGCTTGTAGTCCGGATGAGCACAATTTTCAATTATTGCCTCAGCGCGTTCCTGAGGATTCAATCCTCGAAGATCCGCTACTCCTTGCTCAGTTACAATAACCATCACATCATGCTCGGTGTGGTCATGGTGAGATACCATTGGTACGATGGAAGAAATCGCTCCACCTTTCGCAATGGATTCTGTCGTAAATACAGAAAGATATGCATTTCGAGTGAAGTCTCCCGACCCGCCGATACCATTCATCATTCTGGAACCCATAATATGTGTTGAATTTACATTCCCGTAAATATCACACTCGATTGCCGTATTCAAACTGATAACGCCAAGTCGACGTGCAATTTCAGGGCTGTTTGAAATCTCTTGTGGCCTCAATACTATTTTATCTTTATAGTTTTCAAACTCCTCGTAGAACTTCGGCAATGCTTCCGGAGATAGAGTAATCGATGTTCCGGATGCAAATTTTACTTTGCCGGATGCCAAAAGGTCGAGTGCCGAGTCTTGTAACACCTCGGAATATACTTCAAGGTTTTCAAATTTGGAATCGTTCAATCCGCCGAGCACCGCATTTGCTACGGAGCCCACACCGGATTGTAACGGAAGAAGATTCTTCGGCAATCTGCCCTCTTCCACTTCTTTCTCCAAGAATGCAATCAGATTCGACGCCATTTTTTTGGAAACTTCATCGATTGCCGCTACCGGTCTTGTTGCGTCCGGAATATCCGTAAACACGACCGCAACAATTTTACTCGGGTCACATGGAATATAAGTGGTTCCTATTCTCTGTGATGCTTCCACTAATGGCAACGGCTCTCTGTGAGGCGGTTTTTTCGGTAAATAAATATCATGTACCCCTTCCAACGATAAAGGCTGTGATGAGTTGATTTCAACAATCACTTTGTCCGCATATTGCACAAAAGTTGCCGAGTTACCGACCGATGTGGATGGTACGATCCCTCCGTCCGGATTAATTGCGACCGCTTCAACAATCGCGAAATCCATCTTGCCCATAAATCCATATTCCACAAATTGTGCAACATGGCTCAGATGCATATCCTGATATTTGATATTTCCGTCGTTGATGCTGTTTCTTAAATCTGAATTTGTTTGGTACGGAAATCTTCTTTTAATGACTCCGGCTTTCGCAAGCGCTCCGTCAAGCTCCGGTCCGACGGAAGCTCCGGTAATCAATGTAATTCCTACTTTGTCGCCATTTTCAGCTCTTTTCGCAAGCGCCAAAGGCACCGCTTTCGGATAACCCGCCGGCGTAAATCCGGAAACTCCGATTACCATTTGATCTTGAATCATCTTTGCCGCATCTTCTGCCGACATGACTTTTCCTTCAAGTTGACTACATCTCAGTCTTGTATTATCCATATTCTCCTCCTATCCTACGATTCCTATGAAAACTAAAATTGCTCCGAACAGCACGCCGCCAAATCCAAGCGCAAGTAGTTGGTTAAAGAATTTTGCTTTATCAATACTCTCATCCGCAGATGCCATTGCAAGCGCACCCAATGTGGAAAGTGGTGAGTTCGTAACAAAGTGAGCACCGAGAACAACCCCCGTAATCAGAGTCATTGCATCTACACCTAAGGTCTCCACTAAACCGGGCACAGTTGGAATCAGCGTAGGCATAACAACTCCGGATGCAGAAGATACGGATGACATCAGCCCCCCGATAACTGTAAGAATTGCCCCTGCCGTTTTTTGGTTCATAAACTTTGACAAAGTATCCGTCAGCAAATCAATTCCGCCACCGATTTTAACAACATTGACCAACACCCCGACCCCGCAGATAAGCATCAATGTGGACCAAGGCACCCCGGCAATCGCCTGTTTTTCATCAGCCGCTTTGCAAAGAAGCAATACAGTTGCCCCTACAAATGCAGCAAATCCGATGTTCCAGTTACCATAGTTTACTTCACCGATTTTTACCGGAATCATAATTGCAAGAACCACAAATATGATAACGACAAGAGTCAAAATTTGCATTTTGTTGAACGGATCCGGTTTTGTATTCTTTCCGAATTCTCCCTTCGGCAATTTAAAACCGCCGAGTGCAAAATAAAGAACTACGGCAACAATAACTTGAGCAATCATCATCTGAATAAATACATGATTTCCAATGTTAACTCCTATTTCATTGGAAAGCCTCGCCGCAACAATTCCCGTCGGCGCAATTGGCGATAATCCTCCACCATTTGAACCCGCGATGGTAACTCCCGCCATCAAAAGTGGATTGATTTTTTCCTCGTTGGAAATAGCCATTGCAATCGGCAATAAAAGTGCGCATGTCGCAATATTTCCCGGTCCGATTGCTGCAAGTCCCGCAGCCAAGAAGAAAAAAATAATCGGTAACAATTTACGATTACCTTGACTTAAGTACGCAGTCTTTCTTGCAAAAAGCTCCAAAGTTTTGTTCGCTCTCGCAATACTGAATAGCAAAGTCATCCCTAACAACATGAAAAATAATGAACTCGGCCACCCCTTAATCAATGTGGCGGCTTTTGCCGCTTTCGACGAAAGTGGCATCATAACAGCCGGATCCCCGACTTCTTCCATTACAAAAAAGCCCAAAATAAAAGCGAATGCAATGGAAACAATCCCCGTGTTTACGCCTCGCTTGAATCCGATAAAGATCGCAACAACGAGTGTCAGTAATGAGATTAATGCAATTAGGTTCATAATCTACTCCTTTACTTATAAGATTAGCATGTGATACTCATCCATTCCAAATATCGTATAGATTGACAAGACATACTTGTCTTTTTTAATACGCAAATAGCATGCCAATAAAATAAATAACGAAGATAAATTATTCCCTAAATGATTGTAAACCAAATTCTATTCTCTCACAAGTCCATTTTTCAATATTTTTAGTTGCAAACCTTTTCTCACAAAAAATCTATTGAATCTTTTTTCGTTTTAATATTTGCTTGTTTATCCATTTATTCATTATGCCATCAAAAAACTCAGCACTTATTTTTCGATGCAAACGGTAATTATGTAACCAGTGCCGGTAAAAAAATTACCAGCACCGATTTATTTTTCCAATGCATATTTTTGTATTTTTTTGCGTAGAGTCAGTCGGGAAATACCAAGTTTTTCGGCAGTTCTGGTGATATTCCAATCATTTTCATCCAGCGCCTTGCTGATAATTTCAGCCTGCGCCAAATCCAATCGCTCATGATTGATTGCACTCCCACCGAAAAAGTCGTCCTTGCTCTCTAATGCGAGTTCGTCCGGCAAATCATCTTTCTTAATTAAATTTCCTTCTTGAAAAATCATCACACGCTCAATCATATTTTTCAGCTCTCGGATATTTCCATGCCATGAATAATTCATCAGCAATTTCATCGCTTTCTCATCGACCCCGACAACCTCTCTATCCAATTTCTGATTGTACTCTTTGATAAAATAATCCGTCAGCAGCGGAATATCCGTTTTGCGCTCACAGAGATCCGGCAGTCTCAGCGGTACGACATTGAGTCGGTAGAACAGGTCTTCTCGAAAAGAACCTTCCCGTATTGCCTTGCGCAAATCCTTATTTGTCGCTGAAATGACGGTTGCCGAAAACTCGATTTCTTCCAAGCCGCCGACTCGTCGAAATTTCTTCTCCTGCAACACGCGAAGCATCTTCGCCTGCAATTCAATATCCATATCCGCCACTTCGTCCAAAAACAAAGTGCCGCCGTTCGCTTTTTCAATCAAACCGATTTTTCGCGATTTCGCTTCGGTAAAAGCTCCTTTTTCATAGCCGAAAAATTCACTCTCCTGCAAACTGTGAGGAATCGCTGCGCAGTTGATTGCGACAAAAGGCTTATTGCTTCCGTTGGTTTTGACTTCATGGATGTATTTTCCTAAAATTTCCTTTCCCGTTCCCGAGCTTCCCTGAATCAAAATGGTCGTATCCATCTTGACATCAAGCAGCTTTTGGATTTTCTTTTTTAAGTCCAAAATCAGCGGATGTTGTCCGATAAAATCATCGTCAAATTCCTTGTCTTCGATTGATTTTTTCAGAGAAATATAATCCGCCGAATCGAGCAGAGATTTTTTGATGTCCGTAATCGCAAATGGCTTCATAAAATAGTCATAGGCTCCGAGTTTCATCGCACTGACCGCCAACTTGACTTCGCTTCGATAGGTAATCATAATCACTACGGCATTTTTATTTTTCTTTTTTATTTCACAGAGCACTTCCAAACCGTCCATGCCGGGCAGATTGATATCCAAAATCACGACATCCGGTTTGAACTTTTCAAAGCGCTCCAGACCTTCTTCACCCGTTTCCGCCGTCTGAATATCAAATCCTTCTCCCTTCAGAAAGAACTTCAGCGATGTACGAATGCCCTTTTCATCATCGACCACTAATACCTTCATTTGCAACCTCCCTCCCAGTTACTCACTCCAAAAAGGTAATAATAAAACTCGTTCCTTTCCCCGCAACACTTCCTACCGAGATATACCCTCCATTCGCTTTGATTGACTTATATGCAATCGGCAACCCCAAACCGGTTCCTCCATCCTTTGTTGAAAAGAAAGGATTAAAAATTCGTTTCAAATTTTCTTCCGCGATACCGATTCCGTCATCCGAGATGACGATGTCGATTTTTCCGCTGTTTTTCGTTGCAGAGATGCTGACCACTCCATTTTTGCCCACTGCATAAATCGCGTTTTTCAAGATATTGGTAAATGCCTGTTTCAACTCCATCCGATTGACGAACAGAAAAATATCCTCCTCATCCAACAGCATTTCTATGGTAACATCGCGCTTTCTCGCTTCCAACCGAAAAAGGGCGACGATTTCTTTGATAAATTCGCCGAGATTGATGCTCTCCTTCTCCATTCCCTTGCTACGCGTGTAGTCCAAAAAGTCGCGCACCATTTTGTTCAAATCCTCAACCTCATTATGAATAATACTGTATGCTTCCTCACGCTCCTCCTCCGAAAGTTTGCCTTCATGAAGCACTTCAATCAGATTGGATATTCCCGCCAGCGGATTTCCGATGTCGTGAATAATCGAAGCGGAAAGCTCTCCCAATGCCCGAATCCTGTCCTCGCGCATAATCTCATCTTCCAAGAATTTTATTTCCGTCAAATCATCGATGATGATCAGCGTTCCGTCTCGCTCCCCCGAGCCGGTTGTCAACGGATTGGCATTGACTCGAACCGGTACTAATTTTCCTTCCTTCGTCTTAATTTCGATTTCAACCTGTGCAAGCGGCTCGCGCGAATCCGATTCCTTACGCATACTTTTCGGGTCAATTCCCAACCGGTCATAGAAATCGTCAATATCGATTCCGATAACCTCATCTTCTTTAAGCCGAGTCAAGGTCAGTATTTTACGATTGATAAAATTGATGGTTCCGTCATTACCGCATACAACCACGCCTAAAATCAGATTTTCAAAAATATCCATCAAGCGTTGGCGCAAGGTCAAAATCTCCGCATTCGCCTGCTCCACATCATGAATCTTTCGGTGGATACGATCGCCCATCTGCGCAAAGGCATCGGTCAATTCCTCCACTTCTAAAAAAGTATTGTCCTTGTACTTCAGAATATAAAAATTGTCGCCGCCGACACTTTCCGTATCTTCCACCAAGCGCTGAATCGGCTGAGTAATCAGCGACGAAAAAAACACCGTAAAAATAACCGCCATCATCAAGACCAACAAAAGCGCATTCATAATTTGTCGATTGAAGATATTCGCTTCCAGTTGCATCGACTTTTCCGTCTGCTCCACAATAATCATCCAACCGAACTTTTCAAGCATGCGCACCGAGCTGATATATTTTTCTCCGTCATATTCTCTCGTCCCGTCCACATCCATGCCCATTTCCAAGAGATGGCGATAGTCATACCGCTCTCCGTCGCTTGTTTCAATCGTCGGCATCTCAAGCGGCTCAATCGAATCTAATTGCTCATTGTCGGGATTGATGACCACCGAGCCGGAGGCATCGATTACCCAAACCTTCCCGTCGAAGTTGTGGCGACTGGTTCGAATAATCTTTTCGATATTCTCTAGCGGGATTCCGCAACCAATCAGCCCAATCCAATCTCCGTTAGCAAACACCGGCGATGCCAGTACGAAATGCGGTCGATTGAGTATCGTACTCATAAACAATTTACTGACGGTACTCTTGCGATGCTCCTTGACATCATCATAATAATCCCGATGCTGATAAGTAAATACATCCGTCACTGTTTTGTTTGTAGGCTTGGAGAATTGAATCTTCCCCGACGAATCCATGAAAAAAATTAGGTCAAAATATGAAAAGTTGTCATATATTCGGAAAATCTCATTCTGAATGGAAGAGCGATTGCCTTTGGATTCCGATGAGAATGCAGCCGCCGTATTTACCGTTTCCATCGCATTGCTCAAATACAAATCCAAGTTTTCCGCAATGGATTTGGAAATGTATCCGTTCTTTTGAATGGAAGTCGCCATCATTTTTTCCTGAGCCATATTTCTCACAATAAATCCGCTGAGTGCCACGGATACGATGCAAAATGTGATGACAAAGAAATTTATTCCTGTCTTTAGGCTGATTTTTTTATTCATAAGCAACCTCAAAATCAATTTTATATACGACATTATTATAGCATAAAAAAGGAAGAAAAATCTCAATTCAGCTAAATTGTTTCAAAAATAAAAACAAATGCTCTCCCAAAAATTGAGAAAGCATTTTACAATTTAATTTATCAACTTATTCCAAGGCGTCGCCGAGCACTTTTCCTTTTTGTGTCGCTATGCTTAGCATTGTAAAAATCATCGCGCCCGCCATCGCCGGAACAAACCATTCAAAACCGTATTGACCAAGTGGCAAAGCCTTTATCATATCGACTATTCCTTGCAGACGGAAAATATTTCTCGATTCCAAAATCATGTGGAGGCTCTGCGTCAACGACACGAAAAAGGTTCCTATTACCGCACCCGTATAGGTCCAGTTGTACTTGATTTTTTTATCGAAGATGGACATAAAAATCAAAACGATAATCACCGGATAAATCGCCGACAAAATTGGAACCGCGATTGAAATCAAACGATCCACGCCCACTTGCGATATCACGAAAGAAACCGCGATACACACATAGGCAATGTATTTGTACTCCATTTTTCCATTCGAAATCGTCTCAAAATAATTTCCGCACATCGATACGAGCCCCGTCGAGGTCGTCAAACAAGCCAGCGCCGTCGCCACACCCATTAAAATCTTTCCAAAATTGCCCAAAAGCATTTCCACCATGTCGATGAGCAAGACGGTTCGCTCCACATCGATTTTTCCGTTAACATGCACATTATACTTTGCACCGACCGTTGCACCCGCATAGGTCAACCCGCCATACACCAGCGCCAGAAGTATAAAAGCAACCATTCCTACCAAAATACTTGCTCTAAATTGCACCGCTTTGTCTTTATATCCGCGACGCGCCAAATCCGAAATCACAATTCCCGTCATGAGCGCCGCACTGAGTGCATCCATCGTCTGATAGCCTTCCGAAAATCCTCTCATAAAAAGACCGGGCACCGCCGTCGTCGTTTTTTCAAAAGGCGGATTCACAATCGACACAACCACAATCAATCCTAACAAAAGAAGCAACAAAGGTGTTAAGTATTTTCCGATAAAGTCAATCACTTTCCCCGGATTAAAAGTAATGTAGAGAGTCAAACCGAAAAACACCAAACAAGTAAGCCAAATCGGCACATTGGCGAAAAGAGGTTTTACAAAAATCTCATGCGTCGTCGCACCCGTTCTTGGAATCGCAAAAAGCGGACCGATAACTAAAATCGCAATCATACCGATGGTTTTGGAAAACTTGGGACTCACTCTTTTGCCGAGATCGTCCGCTCGACCGCCCAAGCTCGCCGTAACAATCACACCCAAAATCGGCAGCAAAGGGTCGGATAAAATGAATGCCAACATTGCAACATACCATCTATCGCCCGCCATCACTCCGAGATACGGAGGAAAAATTAAATTTCCGGCACCGAAAAAGATTGCAAATAACGCAAAGCCGCATATCATAATATCTTTTCTTTTGATTTCCATCTCATCTCCTAACTCAAACCTAAAGCTGTCTCTAAAAGTTCAAACTGATTGTCAATAGATATTCTTCATATTATATCACAGATTGTCCCAAATTCTTTTCGGAAAATTCAATCGCAACAAAAACTTCCTTTTAAAAATATTTTTAGAACATGTACCAACAAAGGTTTGAATTACTTCAACTTGTGATATAATACAAAAAACGAATGAAGTTTCAAGTTGAAACTACCATCTACAATTTTAAGGAGATATATATGAAAACAAAATTAACCGAGTCACTGGGAATAAAATATCCAATCATTCAGGGAGCAATGGCATGGGTGTCCGAAGCCAAACTTGCCGCTGCAGTTTCCAACGCCGGTGGACTGGGCACGATTGCGACCGCGAGCCAAACTCCACAATGGGTCGAAGAAGAAATCAGAAAAGCGAGAACGCTTACCGACAAACCTTTCGGCGTTAATGTCGTTTTGATGGACGCTGCCAAAGATGAAATCATCGATGTCATTATAAAAGAAAAACCGGCGGTCGTCACATTGGGCGCGGGCAATCCGGTTCCGTATATGGCGATGCTCAAAGACGCAGGCATCAAAGTCGTACCCGTCGTGCCGAATTTGAAATTGGCAAAAAGAGTTCAGGACAACGGTGCCGATGCGCTCGTTATCGAAGGAATGGAAGCCGGCGGTCACATCGGCGTGCTCACAACGATGGCACTGATGACGCAGGTCATTCCCGAAGTGGATATTCCGGTTATTACCGCAGGAGGTTTCGCCGACGGTCGCGGATTGGCCGCGGCGCTTTTGATGGGCGCATCCGGAATCCAAATGGGTACTCGTTTCTACGCATCGGAGGAATGCGCCGCTCATATCAATGCGAAAAATGCAATCATCAATGCCGGCGACACCGACACCGCAATTACCGGTTATATCACGAACAATATGGTGCGTGGTTTGAAAAACGCAATGACTGAAAAATATAAGGAGCTCGAAAAAGCATGTGCACCTCGTGAAGAATTGACGAAGCTCGTGGTCGGCACAAGCAGAAAAGCACCTTACGAAGGCGATGTTGAGTGGGGATTTGTTCAAGCGGGACAAAGTCTTTCCGTTATCAAATCGCTGGACAGCGTTGAAAAAATTATTCAAAACATCGTTGCCGATGCACAAAAAGCATATCGGGATGCAGGCGCTTTGTTCTAAATTTAAGATGACGCTTTAGGATATGTAAAAGCAATTTCGACATTGGATTTCCAATATTTTCGAAATTGCTTTTTTGATTTCTGTATTATTTGAATTTTAAATTCCACTTCTATTTTTGAATTCTCAATTTGAAATCGATGATTTGAAATTTGGATTTTCATTTTGAAATTCAATTTTTAAAATCCGATTTCAAATTTACAAATCGATTTTTAAAATCTCGATTTGGATTTTTAACATAAATATTCAGCACAATTCTGAATTCAGTTTTTCATTTTTGGATTTTCCATTCTGGATTTTCGATCTCAAAAAACTGACCTTTATTCAAATCACAAAGGTCAGTTTTTTTATTTTTTATTTATCCTTATCGATTACCTGTACTTCTTTCGCAAAATGCTCCCAGTTGACATCCACATGAAGTCCCAAGTCGACAAGTGCTCTTTGAACATCCGTTATCGGCATCAACACTCGTCCCTGAACATTCAAAACATCAGCTGTCAGCATTTTTTCTTCCCCGTTGATCTTCATACGCTGCTGTCCCAAAGCCAATTCGATAAGATTGCCATCATATCGGAAGTATGCCGTTTTGCTTGCATCGTCAAAATCGACATTAATATTCAATAACTCCGCCACCACTCGTGCCGGCAACATCGTTCGATTTTCATGAATCATCGGCGGAACATCCATCACTTTTGTAACCAATACATCATTCTCAAGCTGTCGATATTCCCTTTCCCCGATTCTCAGCTCGGCTAACAATTTCCCTAAATTGAATTGCTCTTGTGAAGACGGATTTTTTACCGTTTCTTCACCGGTTTTGTTCATCAGATTCGGATTTTCAGGTACAGATTTTGGAATCGCTTCGCTTTTCGGTTGCTCCCCGATATAAGAATAATTTTGGTTTTCAAACTGTCGTTCTTCTCTTTGGCGTTCGATTTGCTCCAATATTTGTCGCTGAGCGTCATCCTCTGCCATCGCATTATCCGTCGAGGCACTTGGGTTTTGATTAGCAGACTCAGTTTCTTTTTTAGAGTCTTTGGATTGATTTTCTTTCGTTGTGGAATTTGTTTCTCCTGTTTGCGTGTCCGTCGATTCAACCTTTTTATCTTCCACATTTTCTTTCGGTTTTGTTGTCGAAGTTGGCGGTGCCGAGCTTCCACTCGATGAGCTGTCCGGAGTTACCCCCACTGCTCCCGATTCGCCTGCTCCTTGCGAGCTATCTCCCGAATTGGTTGGCGGATTCGGATTATTGGTTGTTGATGAACCGTCTTCCGTTTGTCCTGAATTATTCGGCGGATTCGTATTCTGTCCGTCTTTGTTTCCGTCAGCTTCCCCACCGGTATTGATGTTCGGTTTCGGGGACGAATTTTCATCGGTTTTATTTTCGTCACCATCACCATCTCCGTCGCCATCACCGCCATTTCCTTTTCCTTTACCATCATTGCCGTCGCCCGAGTTTCCATTCGGATTGTTTTGTGACGGCGGCAACGCTTGCGAATTATTCGGTTCTACCGGAGAGATAATTTCAGGCGCTTTTTCTATATCTTTCCACTGCGCCACGAAAACCACTTTGTCCTTCACAACATATTCTTCGCCCTCTTTATAAATTTTAGGATCTGTAGGTTTTGAATTTTTTTCGGCCTCTATTTTCCACCCGTCAAATTCTTTCCCCTGCGGCGCAACAAAAGGCCTTATTGTCGGATCGCTGTTTTCAAAATCACTATTCGGCAATATGATGCTCAATGATTCTTCTCCATTGTATTTTTGATTAAGATTCACTTCTTCACCACTTCCATCTCCCGGCAGATATCGGATTCCCCAGTATAAATTGACAGGCAATTCCAGGGTCGCTCCCGAATCAATATCCGTGATAACCAAGTTGAAATCTTTCTCCAACGGTATGGAATTTGTATGACTGGTTTTAATTCCTTTTATATCAAAGTCCTTAAAATCAATAATTTCTTCATCGGCATTGTTTACAGTCCTCACGATACTCAATATATCCAACACCAAGAATCCTTTAGGGTTAAACTCTTCCGGAAATCCGCTTTTCAATTTCAATGTCACTTTATCTTCTGCTTTTTCAACCTGAATCGGAATGCTCACGGTCTGATTGGAATCCACATGACTGATTATAATTTCGCTATTTGCCGTCGTTAATTTCGTTTCATGCTCCGGATTTACGGATAAATTGTACTTAGCAAAGTCAGCATAATTCACTTGTTCCTGTGTTCCATTATTCTTGTGCAAAGTAACAATCAAATTACTTAAGTTGAGCAAATTATTCTCTACATAGTCTTTTTTAATCTCATTGGCTGTCAGACCGGTTACACTTATCGGAACGACCGTAAGGGTATGCTCTTTCCTTTTTCCGCTATCCGTATGTCGAATTTCGATTTTGTTATTCGATACAGTTAAAGGAGTTCCGAAACTCGGTGTCATTTCTAGTC
This sequence comes from Filifactoraceae bacterium, assembly GCA_041853585.1. Taxonomy (GTDB): domain Bacteria; phylum Bacillota; class Clostridia; order Peptostreptococcales; family Filifactoraceae; genus JAUNKE01. The sequence continues at coordinate 1,820 of JBGZSM010000009.1, read as the reverse complement.
CATAATTTGCAAGTTCATCTAAAGGTACAATCTCCTCTCTGTCCGACCATTTCAATTTGATCTCCATGCCCTCTTGAGAAAGTGTCTGTCCTTCAACATAATTCTGTTTTGTCGGTGGACGCAATTCGATATCTCTGAGCTGTGCGGCTCCAACCTCAATCGTCGTTTCGCCTTCAAGACTTTCTCCATTTTTCTGATAGCGTACAAGAACTCGCTGCTGCCCTTCTTGCATCAGTTTAGCTCCTGCAACCGGTGTTACAAGTTCCAAATGATGAGCGCCAAACTCCGAAAAAGGAATCAGCTGAATACTGCTGCCATCCGTCTTTTTAATGGTCGCCATCATTCCGTCCGGAATAAAGATATCTCCCTTGTCGTATGCTCTCTTTATCGGTGGACTTAACAAAAGCTGTATCGGTTTGGCAGAGCCGACCGTAATTGGAATTCGGTGGCTTGTCTGTGTTTCCGTATGGGTAATTACAATTTCGCTATCGCTTTTTTGCAGTCTTGCCGTTTTTGTTTGGCGTGATAGTAAATTCACTTGGAAAATTGTTCAGTGATACTTTTTCTTCGCTTCCATCGGTTTTTTGAATTACCAGTTTGGCATTGCCGAAGTCCAGTCGCTCGCCCGCTGCATAATTTTTCTTAAAATCTCCTTCAATAGATAGGTTATTAACTTTCGCATCTCCGACCGTAATCGGAATTCGGTGGCTCGTCTGTGTTTCCGTATGGGTAATTACAATTTCTCTAACGATTTTTTGCAGTCCTGCTGTTTTGCTCGGTGTGATAGTAAATTCACTCGGCAAATTGTTCAGTGATACTTTTTCTTCGCTTCCATCAGTTTTACGAATTACCAGTTTGGTATTGCCAAAATCCAGTCGCTCGCCTGCAGCATATTCTGTTCTGACGGTTCCTTCAATAGATAAGTTATTGACTTTGGCATCGCCGACCGTAATCGAAATTCGGTGGCTTGTCTGTGTTCCCGTATGCGTTATTACAATTTCTCTAACGCTTTTTTGAAGTCCTGCCGTTTTGCTCGGTGTGATGGTAAATTCACTCGGCAAATTGTTCAGCGAAATTTTTTCTTCGCTTGCATCAGTTTTACGAATTACCAATTTGGCATTGCCGAAATCGAGTTGCTCTCCTGCGGCATAATTTTTCTTAAAATCTCCTTCAATAGATAGGTTATTGACCTTCGCATCGCCTACCATAATCGGAATTCGGTGGCTCGTCTGTGTTCCCTTATGCGTTATTACAATTTCTCTATCGCTTTTTTGAAGACCTGCCGTTTTGTTTGGCGTGATAGTAAATTCACTTGGCAAATTGTTCAGTGATACTTTTTCTTCGCTTCCATCAGTTTTACGAATTACCAATTTGGCATTGCCGAAGTCCAATCGCTCACCGGCGGCATAACTTTTCTTAAAATCTCCTTCAATAGATAGGTTATTGACTTTCGCATCGCCTACCGTAATCGGAATTCGATGGCTCGTCTGTGTTCCCGTATGCGTTATTACAATTTCGCTAGCACCTTTTTGCAGTCCGATTGTTTTGCTTGGCGATATCGTGTACTCATTCGATAACGCATTGAGCAATACTTTTTCTTGGCTGCCGTCGGTTTTACGAATTACCAGTTTGGCATTGCCGAAATCCAGTCGCTCGCCTGCGGCATAATTTTTCTTAAAGTTTCCTTCAATAGATAGGTTATTAACTTTGGCATCGCCGACCGTAATCGGAATTCGGTGGCTTGTCTGTGTTCCCGTATGCGTTATTACAATTTCGCTAGCACCTTTTTGCAGTCCTGTTGTTTTGCTTGGCGATATCGT
>JBGZSM010000008.1:0-10409 GCA_041853585.1 Filifactoraceae bacterium | reverse complement strand
TTACACTTTAAAAAAGTGAGCTTTTGATCCGCTTTTTTGTCATGCAGATTTTCCCCTTGTTTTTTCATATAAACTGCCATCTTCCTCTTTATCGTACCACTAATTTCCACTTTTTGGCAAGAAAAAAAGTTCAAAATGCTCATTTCTGTAAGACTAATTTCCACTCCTAAATCACTCTTTGCAAAAGTGGAAATAAACTTTTCACTTCAGCAAAACTTATAGACTCTTCTATAAGCTTTTCTCTATCATAAATAACTTATTCTCGACTCGCTTCCAAAATATTGCGCAATACTTTGTTGACAAATTTGTAGGCGATTTCGTCCGCAAATCGTTTCGTAATTTCGACCGCTTCGTTAATGGATACGGCAGGCGGCACATCTTCAAAAAATAACATTTCCACCGTTGCCACCCGAATGATGCTGATTTCCATCTTGCCGACACGCTCCACTCGCCAGCCGTGAATATTCTCCTGAATAATTTTTTCAATCGTGTCCATTTCCTGAATATAGGTTCGCGCGACTTTGGCAACATAAGCATATTCCCTCTCGTCCATCTCTCTGCTTTCAAAATAGTTTTGGACAAAGGCTTCGTTTTCTTCACGCTGCGCTTTCATTTCAAACAAAAGCTGTACCGCCATTTCGCGCTGCATTCGTCTGGTCACCGCTTGACTTTTTTTGTTTTTGCTCATTTTTTCTCCGCTATTTATCGGACTTGTCCGATGTTACAACGACGCCATGAACATGAATATTGACTTCGGATACATGTTTATCCGTCATGGACTCGATTGCATTTTTTACATTTTCCTGTACTTTTTCCGCTACTTTATAAATTTTTTCGCCATAAGCGATATTGAGCACAATAGTTACTTTTACATCGTCATCAACAAGTGCCGCCGACACGCCGCCGCTCAAGTTGCTTCCTTTCACTTTATCCAAAATGGTATCGACCATTCCGGAGTGCAAACCGGCAACTCCTTTTACTTCTTTGGCAGCAATATTGGCTATTGTTACGATTACCTCTTCCGATATGGTTATATTCTCGTTCATAATTACCTCCCATTCTATTCAGTACAGTATATCACTTAATCCGTATTATATCAAATGGAATTCGAAATCGCCGATTACATCTGAACAACAGTTTACAAATTTAGTATATACTAAAACCTAATAAAAATATAGAAAAAATCATTTTTCCGTTCCGTACAAGTTGAGGAACAAAGAACAGTTATTCAAATACAAATTGTTGACAACTGTTTTTCCCGATAGGTTTTAGCATTAAAAATTATTCCTGCTCCTGCTCGTCGGTGATGGCTGCGATTTTTTCTTTCAATTCGTCGATATAATTGGCTTCCAGCGCTCTCTTCGCTTGAAAAATCGCATTGGAAAAAGCAAAGGCATTGGAATTTCCATGCGCTTTGATAAGAATCCCGTCAACGCCTAAGAAAGGTGCTCCGCCGATCTCTTCCGAATTGAAGGTCGATTTGAGTTTTTTCAAATCATTTTTCATCAGCAATGCGGCAATCTTCCCTTTGAATGATGAAAGAAAACTTTCTTTGAGCGTGCTCATAATAATATTGGCAACTCCTTCCGCCGTTTTGATATATACATTGCCGGTAAACCCGTCCGTCACAATGACATCGGCAGTCGCCTCCGGAATATCTCGTCCTTCAATATTTCCGATAAAGTTGATTTCGCTCTGAGATGAAATCATTTTGTACGCTTCCTTCGTCAACTCGGAGCCTTTTCCTTCTTCGGAGCCGTTGTTCAGCAAAGCGACTTTCGGATTTTTTTTGCCGACGATTTTTTCAGCATAGAGCGAGCCCATGATGGCAAACTCACGAAGGCTCTTCGCTTTCAAATCCGCATTCGCTCCGACATCGAGCAGCATCGGATTTCCTTTCGGCGTCGGAATAAATACGGTCAATGCCGGTCTGCTCACTCCCTTGATTCTTCCGAGTATAAAAAGACCGCCCGCCAACAACGCACCGGTTGAGCCTGCGCTGACAAAAGCATCCGCCTCTTTATTTTTTACAAGATTGAGCCCGACTACGATGGACGAATTTTTTTTCTTTCGAATCGCCACCGTCGGCTGCTCATCAAATCCTATCACTTCTGTCGCATGGATGATTCGAATCTTATTTTTATCCGCGGAAAGACTCTCCAACTCTTTGTTGATTTTTTCTTCGTCACCGACAAAGATAAGCTCCATATTATTTTCTTTTTCAAGGGCAAGTAATGCACCTTTGACCATTTCCTGCGGCGCGTAATCGCCTCCCATGGCATCAATTGCTATTTTCATCTTACTCCACCATTTGATTTTAAGATTTATCCGATGAACATTAATAAAAAAGCATGTAGCGGTTCACTACATGCCTGTCAATTACTTCTCTACAACTTCTCGACCATTGTAGTATCCACATTCAGGACACATTCTGTGAGATAGTTTCGGCTCGTTGCACTGTGGGCACTTCACCAATCCTTTTGCAGATATTTGCATTGTTGCCGCTCTTCTTGAGCGTGTTGCCGATTTAGCTGTTTTTCGCTTTGGTACTGCCATATCTCCACCTCCTTTATTTTAACAGTTCTTTTAATATATCAAATCTACTATCAGTCTGCTCTTCGCAAGTACATTCTTCTTCATTCAAATTTCTTCCACAGCCCGAGCAAAGCCCTTTGCATTCTTCGCTGCAAAGCGGCTGAATCGGAAGAAATTGTAGAATCTCCGATGTCGCGATTTCTTTTAAATCCAGCTCCGCTCCGTCAAGAATGAAGCTGTCGAATTCATCATCCCAAGTTCTTTGTTCTTCAGTCATTAAAACGGCATGAATCTCCAAATCAACCGGAATATTTACTTCTGCAAGACATCGCGCACAATCCACGGAAACTTCGGTTTGTATCTTGCCTTCCAATTCCAAATGATTGCCTGTATTTCTGATAATGCCCTTGATATTAAGTGGTGACAAATAACGAATACCATGCTCATTGTCAAGTTCAATCGGTTCAAAGCAGGTGTCCACATTCTGAGTTTTCCTGTCACCATCAAGTATTGAACTAAGATTCATCTTTTCACCTCTAAATTAACAACAATATTATACAGAAAGCATCCGGCTTTGTCAAGTAAAACTGCCTTACAGTTATCCGACAAGCTCTTTTGTATCTCTCGCAATCATCAATTCTTCATTTGTCGGGATACAGAATACCGCAACTTTTGAACTGTCGGAAGATACCAATGTGTCTTTTCCTCTAACATTATTTCTTGCATCGTCGATTACGATTCCGAGACCTTCCAATCCGCTGCAGATTTCTTTTCTTGCATCGATTGAATTTTCTCCAAGACCTGCAGTGAATACAATCGCATCCACGCCACCCATCTCTGCCATGTAAGCGCCGATGTATTTTTTCACACGCTTGTAATAAGTTTCAAGCGCAAGTTTTGCTCTTTCGTTCCCTTCGGATGCCGCTTTTTCGATATCTCTGAAATCCGAACTTACTCCTGAAATTCCAAGAACTCCCGATTTCTTGTTCATGATGTCGTTTACTTCCGCTGCTCCGATATTTAATTTACCCATCAAGAAAGTCACGATCGCCGGATCCATATCCCCGCTTCTCGTTCCCATAATCAATCCTTCAAGCGGAGTGAATCCCATGGATGTATCTACAACTTTACCATTTTGAACTGCCGCTACGGAAGCTCCGTTTCCTAAATGGCAAGTGATGATTTTCAAATCTTTCATGTCTTTACCGAGCATTTCCGCTGCTCGTTGGCTGACATATTTGTGACTGGTTCCGTGGAAACCATATCTTCTCACACCATACTCTTTGTAATATTCGTATGGCAATGCATAAATAAAGGAAGATGCCGGCATTGTTTGATGGAAAGCTGTATCAAAAACGCTTACCATCGGTACATTCGGTAAAATTTCCTGGCAAGCTCTAATCCCAATTAGATTTGGCGGGTTGTGAAGCGGAGCAAGCTCGATGGTTTCTTCCAATGCTTTGATTACTTCATCGGTAATCACAACGGATGATGCAAATTTTTCTCCGGCATGTACTACACGATGTCCTACCGCAGAAATTTCATCCATGCTCTTGATTGCACCATGCTCAGGATTTACCAGCGCATTCATTACAATTTCAAGCGCAACTTTGTGGTCAGGCATCGGCGTTTCGATAACCACCTTATCCATTCCCGGAATTTCATGTTTAAGTACGGAACCTTCAATTCCAATTCTTTCAACCAATCCAATTGCCAATACGGATTCATCGGCCATATTTATCAATTGATATTTCAGCGATGAACTTCCACAGTTAATAACTAATACTTTCATCAATACCTCCAAATATTTTACGCATTGCGATTTTTTAACAAAAAAATGGCGGGAATATGTGGGAATCGAACCCACCCAAGAAGCTACTAACCCCTCGAACCAGTTTTGAAGACTGGCGGGCACACCAGCACCCATCTACTCCCAATCTTTAACATTCTAACATATTCACGATGTATTATCAAGATTTTTTTGCATGGAAAACACAATCCTAAAGTGAAAAAGTTATTTCCACTTTATTATTTTGTCAATATATGGTAAAGTGACATTAAAAATACTTATAAAGGAGCAAATTATGCCTAGAATTCTTGAATGTGTTCCAAATATCAGCGAAGGAACAGACTTGGAAAAAGTTGAACAAATTGTAAATGAAGTGAGAATGGTGGAAGGTGTCAAACTGATTGACTACTCATCCGACAAAGACCATAACCGAAGTGTCATCACTTATTTGGGTGAGCCGGAAGCGGTTATCGAAGCGACTTATCGACTTGCTAAAAAAGCTTGTGAGTTGATCGATATGACACAGCATCACGGTGGCCATCCGCGAATGGGAGCCATCGATGTCATTCCGCTTATTCCAATCGACGGCATTACTACCGAAGAAGCGATTGGAATGTCCAAACAACTTGCCGAGCGAATCGGAAATGATGCACAAATATCGGTAACTTTGTATGAGCAATCCGCTTCAGCACCACATCGCGAAAACTTAGCGGACATTCGCCGTGGACAATATGAAGAAATGGCCACCAAGATTAAACAGCCGGAGTGGATTCCTGATTTCGGACCGAAGGATCTCAACCCGAAAACCGGGGTGGTCGCACTTGGTGTTCGTCCACCGCTTATTGCATATAATATCAATCTTGCAACTTCGGATGTTTCCATCGCAAAAGAAATTGCCAACGCGATTCGTTTTGCTAAAGGAGGATTCCGTTACTGCAAATCTATGGGACTTTTAATTGAAGAAACCGGCAGAGCGCAGGTTTCGATGAACCTTGTTAATCCGGATTTTACAACGATCTATCGCGTATTCGACACCGTTGAGCGCGAAGCACATGCTCACGGAACTTATGTTACCGATTCGGAAATCGTCGGATTGGTACCGATGAAAAATCTGATTGATACGGCAAAATATCATCTAAAACTCAAAGGATTTGAAATGAATCAGATTCTTGAAAGAAATCTATAAGACGAAGGAGGAAAAATGCTTACTCAACTGAAATTAAATGAATTTGTGGAAACTGTTGCATCCTCATCCCCTGCTCCGGGCGGAGGTTCCTGTTCATCCTTAGCAAGCTCGTTGGGTGCGGGATTGGCGGCGATGATGTGTCAACTCACGATTGGAAAAAAAGCATATCAGGAATTTGCTGAAAACAAGCGTGCAAAATTCGAGCAAACCCTCGCCACCTTGCAAAATTATTCCAGAGAATTGATGGAGCTTATCGACAAAGATACCGCCGCATTCAATTTAATTATGGATGCATTCAAAATGCCGAAGGAAACCGACGATGAAAAGGCTCGTCGTTCAGCGGCTATCCAGGAAGCAACTTGGGAGGCGATTGCTACACCTTATCGCATGTCCGAGCTTTCGTTGGAGGCACTTGAGATCTTACCTATCCTTATTGAAATGGGAAATCAAAATGCCATTTCGGATTTAGGTGTCGGCGTTCTGCTTCTTCAAGCCGGACTTAAAGGCGCCAATATGAATGTCAAAATCAACCTCGGCAGCGTTAAAGATGCGGAGAGAGCAAGTCAAACACTTGCGCAAATCAACGCTTTTGAAAAAAAAGCGGATGAACTTGCCGCTGCATTGCTCACCCAAATTAACTCAAAATTATAGGTAATAAATATGAAGAAAAAAATTCTATACCACATCGATTTTCTTTACAGTCCCAAAGACGAAGGTCAATCTGTAAAAGGCAGCAAAATGAATGATATTTTGATACTGCCGAATGCTTTCATCGTCATGCAGGATGGTATTATCACTCAGGTCAGAACAGGCGAAGACTATCTTCGTTTCGCAGATGATGACTCCGTCTTGATTGAATGTAAAGGAAAAATTGCGACTCCGGGATTTGTTGATTCGCATACGCATTTGGTTCATGGCGGAAGTCGTGAGAATGAATTCGGAAAAAAACTTAACGGGGTCAGCTATTTGGAAATATTAAATGCGGGCGGCGGTATCATCAGTACCGTAAAAGCAACCCGAAACGCTACGGAAGACGAGCTCTATCACAAAGCGAAAAAAACGCTCGACGATATGCTTGCTCTCGGTACGACAACCGTTGAAGCAAAAAGCGGATACGGATTGGATTTGGATACGGAAATCAAGCAGCTCCAAGTTTCCAAAAAACTGAACAAACATCATCCGATTGATGTCGTCAGCACATTTATGGGTGCTCATGCCATTGCGCCGGAGTATAAGCAAAACAAAAAAGGCTATATCGATTTGATTGTCGGAGAAATGCTCCCTAAAATCAAGGAGCTTCATCTCGCGGAATTCTGCGATATTTTCTGCGAGGATGGCATTTTTGAAGTGGAAGATTCCAGATATATTTTAGAAGAAGCGAAAAAATTAGGATTCGAAATCAAAATCCATGCGGACGAAATAATTTCCTTGGGCGGTGCGGAACTTTCGGCGGAGGTTCACGCTCTTTCGGCAGAGCATCTGATGGCGGCAAGTGACAAAGGAATCGAAATGATGGGAAAATCCAATGTCATTGCCAATCTCTTACCGGCAACCACTTTCAGCTTGATGAAAAACACTTTTGCTCCCGCACGAAAAATGATTGAACACAATGTTGCCGTTGCGCTGTCCAGCGATTATAATCCGGGCAGCTGTCCGTCGAGCAATTTTCAATTTGTCATGCAGTTGGGATGTTTGTATCTGAGAATGACTCCGTATGAGGTATTGACCGCTACAACGCTCAACGGAGCTTACGCCATTCATCGAGCTCAAAACATCGGCTCGATCGAAGTCGGCAAAAAAGCGGATATCGTAATTTTGGATGCGCCGAATTTGGATTATATCTATTATCATTTTGGAAAAAACCATGTTCAAGATGTCTATAAAGATGGCGAATTAGTCGTATCCAACAAGCAGATTGTTTATAAATAGGTTACAAAAATTACAGTTTCGCTAAAATCATATAAAAAACTATTATTATCCTCTTAGTCGTGATATAATATTGCTGATTAGGAGGATAATTATGTTTCTAACAACAAACGAAGAAAATCAACCAAAGAAAAAAAGTCGAAAGAAACGAAGAAAAAGAGTAAGTATATTTAAGGTTTTACTCCTACTCGTATTCACCACAATTTTTGTAGGCGGTGTGACGCTGGGCGGTTATACATTATATGTCGTCAAGAATGCCGACCCTATCGACCCCACAAAAATTTCCGACTTACTGGAAGATACATCTTTTATCTATGACTCGCAGGGCAATTTGCTGGAGAGGGTTTCCAGCAGCCGCAACATCACTCGAATCGTTGTTCCGATAGAGCAAATTCCGAAACATCTTCAAGAGGCGGTTATCGCAATCGAAGATGAGCGCTTTGAACAACATAACGGCGTGGATATCAAGCGTGTGTTCGGTGCATTGTGGCATGACATCAAAACACGAAGCCTTGAGCAAGGAGCATCCACTATTACGATGCAGCTTGCAAAAAACCTTTATACCGGTCCCGACAGAAGTCTCGACCGAAAGATCACGGATGCATATAATGCACTTCAAATTGAGAAAGTGTTGAGCAAAGATCAGATTATGTATTATTATCTGAACAAAATCAACCTTGCACGAGGAAATTACGGTGTCCAAGCGGCATCCCGTCATTATTTTAATAAAGATGTTTCCAAACTGACTCTAGCGGAATCGGCAATGTTGGCCGCAATTCCGAAAAACCCTTCCAAGTTTTCGGTCTATGTGACCGCACCGATGGCAGCTGACGAAAATTTAGACGGCGCACAAATTCGACTCTTGGTGCGTGATGAAAATTCAGAAGTTCCACCACCGACGGAGCAAGACCAAAAACTTTACGGACGATTGCTTGGCAAAGGACTTATCTCCCGATATGATTATGTGCAGCTCAAGAACGGCGAATTGTATGCACGAAAAGCCATGCTCAATCCGGCGGCAAAGGAAAGACAGGAACTTGTTCTCGACATGATGGTAAAAAATGAATTTATCACACAGCAGGAACGAGATGCCGCAGCCGCGGAGCCAATCGCTGTTAAGATAGGAAAAAATAAGCAATCCAATGTTTCGTCCTACTTTGCCGACAAAGTTCAGGTAGAAACTTTAGCGATATTAAAAGACTTGGGCTATGAAGACGAAGAAGCTCAGGACATTATGGTAGGCGGCGGACTTCGTATTTACTCGACGATGGACCCAAAAATCCAAGCGATTTTGGAAAATGAAGTCAACAACAGCGCAAATTATCCAAGAACAAGAACGACCGAAGAAGGCGTTCTTCAACCACAGGTGGCTGCAGTTGTTATGCAACAATCCAACGGATTCGTGCGCGGATTGATCGGCGGCCGCGGTATCGGCGGAAGCAAAATTTACAATCGTGCACTCAACCCTCGTCAACCGGGTTCATCCATCAAGCCGATTGCCGTTTATCTGCCGGCATTGTTGCATGGTTTTACACCGGGCTCACCGGTCGATGACAAACCGATTACCGAAGGAAACTACAAGCCTAAAAACTATGGTAGCTATTACGATGGCCCGACCACCGTACGAAATTTGATTATCAAATCATCGAATGTCGGTGCGGTTCGTGTGGCAAAAATTGTCGGACCGAATGTCATGATTGATATGCTACAAAAACTGGGACTTTCAACTGTTGTCGCTCGTGAGATGGATCGAGCACACAATGACGAGAACCTTTCACTGGCACTAGGCGGTATGACCTACGGTACCACACCGATGGATATGACTTCCGCTTATGCAACCATCGCAAACAATGGAGTATATACCAAACCGATTTTTGTAAAAAGAATAGAAACTTCGACCGGCACCGTTGTTTATGATGCAGTAGCGCAAACCAAAAAAATTGCTTCGCCTCAGATTGCTTATCTGATGACCAGTATGATGCAGGATGTTGTCAGCAAAGGTACGGGCGCAAGAGCAAAAGTTCGTAATCAGGCGACTGCCGGAAAAACCGGAACAACCAATGATGAAAAGGATGTTTGGTTTGTCGGATTCACCCCTTACTATACGGGCGCCGTTTGGATTGGCGAAGACATTCCGAAAGATTTGAATATGACCAGTGATGTTCCTTCCGCACTTTGGGGAAAAATCATGAACAAAGTGCATGCCGGTCTAGCATCCAAAAACTTTGTCATGCCGTCCGGTATCGTCGGACTTTCTATCTGTGATGAAAGCGGTGAGCAGGCGACGGAATATTGCACACGCGTACGAAAAGAATATTTTGTATCAGGAACAACGCCAAAAGAAACCTGTCATCTTCATACCGCTCCACCACCGGAAGAAAATCCGTTGCTTACCGAGGAAGGTGAAGAAGGTGATGTAATCGACATCGCACCACCGGTTACCGACCCGGGCACCGGAGGAACTACTCCACCGGATCAAAATCAACCACCGAGCAACGATCCGATATTTGACGGCGGAAGCAGCGGCGGCGGAAACAATGGCGGCTAAAATCAACGAAATAAGAAGCATAAAAAATCACCTGCAGCCTGATTAACAGACCGCAGGTGATTTCTATTGTAACTTGATTTTTAATTCGGATATTCACATTCTACATTTTATACTAAACCCTATTGGAAAAAACAGTCATCAACAATTTATATTTTGAATATGAATACTTTGATTACCTCGTTGTAGGGAACGGTGACCCCACCGTTCCGCCGTTCCATTGAAACGGAAAAGCATAATCTTTCTCTACGGTTTATTTGAGTTTAGCATTAATTTTCTTCATAGGTAAGTTGTAAAATCAAATGCATAGTAATAAATAAGTATAGAAAAAGTCATGAAGATACTGTATACTAAGTTCGACCAAAAAATCAGTAAAGGAGTATCCACATGACCAACTCTAAGTATAACACAGATAATAGCAAATTTAA
>JBGZSM010000007.1:0-15558 GCA_041853585.1 Filifactoraceae bacterium | reverse complement strand
CATCATTCAATCGATGGCAAACAAAGTGAAATCGCTCAGCTCCCGACTCGCTACCGGCTCGGACATCGTCTATCTGACGGGCGGTCTGTGTGAACTCGACTATGTGATTGAATCACTTTCGCAGGCGCTTGGGAAAAAAGTTATTTCCGCTCCCGAAGCACGCTATGCCGGAGCAATCGGCGCCGGACTATTCGCAATGGAATTGTAGAACAACAGTTATGTTAAGGAGGAACTATGTACGAACTACCCGCAAAATTTGAAGAATTTGCTGAGGCAAGACGAAACGGCTTTTTGAAAGTTAAAAATTTGAAGGAAGAAGGAAAACATGTGGTCGGTATCTTCTGCACCTTCACACCGACTGAAATTATCGACGCATCGGGCGCGGCTTGCGTGAGTCTTTGTGCATCCAGCAACGAATCGATTGTCGATGCTGAAAAAGATTTGCCGAAAAATCTTTGTCCGCTTATCAAATCCAGCTACGGCTTTGCAGTCACCGACTCCTGTCCATATACATATTTTTCGGACCTCATCGTCGGCGAAACCACCTGCGACGGAAAGAAAAAAATGTTTGAATTGCTCGGCGAAATCAAAAATGTCCATGTCATGCAGCTGCCACAGAATCTCAATCGCGAGTATTCTTGGGATGTTTGGCGCGAAGAAGGCAAAATTCTGAAACAAAAGCTTGAAGAAGTCACCGGAAAACCTATCACCGACGAAGCGCTTCGTGAAGCATCCAAAGAGCGAAATGAATATCGAAAATTGCTCATCGAATTGATGGAGCTCGGCAAGCTCGATCCGCCGCCGATGAAAGGTAAAGAAATGGCCACCGTGCTCAACGGCTTGACCTTTGAATTTGATGCGCAGCTTCGTAAAAACAAAGTGCGCGAAATGATTGATTCGACGATGAGCGCTTACAATGCAGGTGAAAGACCTGTCTCCAAAAATGCCAAGCGAATTCTGATTACCGGCTGTCCGATGGGCGGCGTCATCGACAAAACCATCGGAGTCATTGATGAGGAAGGCGGTGTGGTCGTTTGCTACGAAAACTGCGGCGGCATCAAAAATGCTTACCAAATGGTCGATGAAAACAGCGAAGATATTATGAAAGCCATCACCGACCGCTATCTGCAAATCGGTTGCTCCGTTATGACACCGAACGACATTCGAATGAATCTGCTCAAAGATTTGATTAAGGAATACAAGGTGGATGGAGTCGTCGATGTCATTTTGCAGGCTTGCCACACTTACAATATTGAAACCAAGTCGGTAAAACAGCTCTGTGAAGAACTCGGCACCGCATACATCGCCATCGAAACCGATTACAGCGAATCCGACACCGGACAATTGCGCACGAGACTCGGTGCCTTTATCGAAATGATATAATCCGTTTCAATTCGATTTTTCATTTTGAAACAGCAGCCAAATTTATAAACAAGCTCCTAAGACGGCTCGACTATACTGTCTTGGGAGCTTTTTGTTAGCAATTTTTTACTTTTACCTCTCGGTGCGTTGTTCCATCAATTCAAAAATATAATTTCCGAAGCTGTGCACATAGGCATTCGGTCCCGATACGATGACGCGAATTTTGTCCCCGGATATAATTTCATAGTGCAGCTTGCGCCCCTTCCCGCTATACACCATATTGTAGCGCTCCAAAATTTTGTCGCAATAAAATTCCGCAGTTTCAGCATTTAGAATCGGAATATCGATGATGACGATGCTCTCATACACCGGCTTATGCGTCTTTTTGAAAAAATCCTCGACCGCGTCCATTCCTTGATTGCCAATCGACAACAAGGAAATCAATTCATACAGATTCTCATTTGAAAAACGCCATCTGCCGTCCACTTTCTCACCCTTCAATTTGCCTTCACGCAAATAGTTTCGTATCGTGCGGGTCGTCACCTGCATTTCATTCGCTATATCCTCAATCGTTAAGTAATTCTTCATGCATTCCTCCTCAAGATGATTTTCTTGCTTGCAAAACGCTCATTATTCGGATTATGCGATGTGAAAATCATAATTTTATCCCGACAGATGCGCTCTAAAATCTCAAAAATCGCATCGCTCGATTCTTCATCGATATTGCTCGTCACCTCGTCCAAAATACAAATGTCAAAGTCCATCAGCAAGAGACGCGCAACGGCAATCCGCTGTTTTTCACCTCCCGAAAGATTCGCGCCGTTTTCTACAAGCACCGTGTCCCAACCTTTGTCACGAAAAACCGTCTCCAAAATTTTGCTCTGCTCGACAACTTGTTTTTCCTCATTCGTCATCTTGCGCCCGAAAGCGATATTCTCTTCCAACGACAGCGACAGCAGGCTCACATCCTGCGACAGATAAGCTATCCTTGCGCGCAGACTGTCATTGGCAATGCTTGCAATCGGAAGCTTGTTCACAAATATGCCTTCGCTTCGCCGAAATTTGAGCAACATTTTGAGCAGCGTCGATTTGCCCGCGCCGGATGCACCCGATAGATACAGCCTGTCCCCTCGATTCAGCTCAGTTTGGATATCAAAAGAAATTTCTTTGTCATTGATTTTACTCTTCGGATTATCCAGCCGGATGCTGTCGATATTTTGAATGGAAACATCGCCGTCCTCTTCCGACAACAGCTCCTCTTTGACAAAGCGATTGCTCGCACTCAATGTGCTGAAATCCAAATTCACCTGCGAAATCTCACGAAGATAAGAAAAAAATATCGGCATCAAGATACTCATCATCACGAGCGAATAAATCGACAACTCTCTTTGCACAACCAACATGCTGCCGGATATGTAAATGATATTTTGAGCCAATTTATTTGCAAAATCAATCGTCTTGCTGCTCGCCTGCGCAAATTGATTGGTTCGTGCCAGCGTCTGATACATCCGCCTCATCTTTGGCAAAATGGCTTCGTCCAGCAATTTCGTATTCGCCTGCGACTTGATCAGCTCGCTGTTCGACAAGGTCGCCATCAAATCCTTTTGAGCCGCAGCAAAGGATTGTTGCATCAACGACATCTTGGTGCTCAAGCGCTGATTTATCCATCGAAAGCCGAGCACATTCAGCGGAACGAGCAGCAATAAAATCAATGCCATCGGATAGGAAATCATCGCAATCAGAATCAGCGACAGAATTATCATCAGCACCGCATTAACCAAATTCGACAAACCGGACAGTAAAAACAGATAGAGCGCATCCACCGCCGCAAAAATTCGTCCCGCCAAATAAGTTGGCTGCAGATTCACATAGGAATCGTAAGGCATTTTCATCATCTTATAGAGCAGATGCGAGAGATTTTCCGTATTGAACTTCGCTGAAAAATTTTCGCGATACATCATCACGGCGATTTGAACAAAATAGGAGCAGAGCATCGCCACAAAAACCCAAAAGATTAAATTTGCATTTTGCTCCTTCCCGCTCTGAGCGAAAATCTGCAACAAAAGCGGTACCAGCATTGAAGTGAGCGACACGAACATAATCGCAATCGATGTCAACAGAATGAAACCTCGATTTCTTTTCAACAGTTCCTTCATATCCGTCTCCTTTCATAGCTCGATTATATCCATCCTATTCTGTTTTGTAAATAGTTTGAGCGCCTTTTAAGCTATGAAAATTGTTCATCGTTTTTCATATTGTTTTCATATCGAAGAGAAATGCTCTTTTTGAAATAATTATCCAAAACGCTCCCACTTCATATGAAATGTCAGCCGTGTGAATAAATCTCTTTTTTGCCTTGTATTGACAATTTTTTTATAAGCACCGATTTCTTATAAAATAAGTTGGCAGCCGAATTCTTTATTTGGTATGATATTATAGATAAGACTTTTAATAGTACACAAAGGGAGGAAATATGCCGACTAAAATTACATTTGAGCTTTCTCCGGAAGGATTAAGTCTGAATATGGGCTCGCTCTTTCACGGTTATCTGATGGATATTATTGACACCTATTATGCCGAATATCTTCATTATAATGGTACAAATCCATATACATCCAGCGTTTTTCAAGATTATCAAAGCAAAAAATTCTATTGGCGAATCACTACCTTTAACAAGGAAGCATACGAAAAGCTCATCATTCCTTTTCTTGAAAACAATCCGAGTGAAATCACGCTCGCCCATCGAAGTCGCCAAGTGCATATCAAAGGATTCCAATTGCATACCTGCGATTATGAAGAACTCTATCTGAATGCGGAAAGAACACCGAAAATCCGATTGCTTACACCGACATCCTTTAAGTCGCAGGGTATAACGCATATTTTTCCTGATATCTCCACCTTGCTGCAAGGAGTCATCAACAAAATCAACACACATTCCGATAATTTCAAATGGCAGGATGAAGAGTGCATTCAAGAGTTGCTTCAAAAAACATACATCCGAGACTACAACTTACGCACAAGCAATTTCAGTCTGGAAGGCATAAAAATAAAAGGATTCGTCGGCACCATACAACCGGCGGTCAACGATGAGGCGCTGTTGCCTTTGCTGAATTTTTTACTCGCGGTATCCGAATACACCGGATTTGGAATCAAAACTGCACTCGGTATGGGTGCTGTAAAATGCGAATGGAACAACATATAATTTGTGAAAGTCCATTTTAAATTTCAAAAATAGATTTGGAGTTGATATCTTATATTTTTTATGCTAAACTAACCATATAAAAAGCGATGGAATTTTGTTAAACCCGTCTTGAACGGTAATTACAGTATCCATCGCTTTTTAATTGTTATTTTTCCATGCAAATTCTGTTCATAAACTCGATGCAGGCTTGCTCCATCTGTTTCAATCCGAGCGGCTCAATCGGCAAATGCCCCGCACCTTCGAGCAACTTGATTTCTTTTTCGCATGCCAGGCGCTCATAAAATTTTTTGCTCAGCGAAATATCCGTCCACGCATCTTTTTCAGGATGCACCAACAGCAGAGGACATCGCTCAAAATTCTCCGGCAAAATTTTTATCTTCGGTTCGGTCATCGAATGAATAAACGAGAGCGGCGCTCGCACTCCCGCCGCGGTTTTATCTTTGAGCATCCAGTACATCAGCACGGGCTCATTGGTAATTTTTTCCATTTTGGATAACCATTCGAGCGGCAGTTTCAGATTGGCAAGAGGCTTGTGCAAGAGCTTCATCAGCGGTCTGCCAGCTCTTGCCAAAATCGGATTTTTGGCGGTTGCCTGAAGCACCTCCATATCGCCCTGGTCAATCAGACAGGTCGCCATAATGCCCGAAATGCCGTTGCATTCTCCCGCCATCTGATAGGCGAACATTCCGCCGATGCTGAGACCGAGCAGAAAAATTCGATTTCCCGATTCCCGGCAACGCTCAATAATCGCTTTGCCGCAATCAAGCCAATCATCATAGGTGACGACTCCCGAATACTCGGTGTGACCGTACAGAGGCATGTCGGGGCTGAGCACTTCAAATCCCGCTTTTACAAAAGGCAACGCGATAAAGGACATCAATCTGCCGTTGCCGCCGGCGCCATGAAATAAAATGACCGTCGCTTTAGGCTCATCCACTTCATAATGGTCGATATGCACCCGAAAACGCCCAATGTCCAAAAAGTATTCGCGAGGCATATTTTCTTCGCTCAACCGATTTTCCATAGGAAAAAATTTCTGTATTTCATGCCAAATATTATCTTGCTCGTATCCCATACATCCTCCCTTCTCTATATTTTAGCTTTTTATCTCACAAAATTGCACAAGACATTGTTACAATTCACTTTGGAAATCTGCTACCACGATAACAAGGCTTCCTTAACTTTACTGTCGCGCAAAGTGGTTTTTATTCCATCATAGTAATAAAGCTCTACGAATTCTTCCTCCGCATAACTCTTCGGTAGAAGCGCTCTTACTTCATCGATTTGATTTGTTTCCTCATCCGAAAGTGTTTTGTAAACCGCAGGCGAAATGTCATCAACAACCAATTTTGACAGCGGTATCCTGAGCATACCTTTGGGTTGAATAATATAGAATCCTTTTTTTCCGATTACTTCATATATACAACTCTCTCCGTTATCTCCATACCAGTCTTTCATGACGATTTTGCTCTTTTGCTGTCACCGCTTTACATACAGCGCATTATTTTTATAATAATATACACTCTCCAAATTCGAATCCATATTTTGATATCCTTCAAGGTCATCGTCAATCTTCATAGATTGACCGTCGGCATATTTGTATAATGAATGATTGCGGGCATAGACCAAAATTTTGTTGTTCTCACTCACATCGAGCAATTCGCCGTCTAAAATTTTTTCTTTTTTTATATAATCGTAGCGATAGATAGTGGGTTTCGCAGAATTTCTTTGATAAAAAACTTTCTCGCCATTTGCAAAAAACTCGGACACATCGGTGTCGATTCGTTTGACCGGAAATTTCTTATCGGTCAAATCCACTTCGTTTAAATCAAAGAGCATGGTATCATTTTCAACTTCACGGAGATTACTCGGGAAAAGTATTTTGGTTTTCCATCGGGCATCCGTCGTTCTCATCCACCAAAGAAAACCGTTCGCTTGGGGTCCGGAGAACAGATTCGAGGTTAATAAAATTTCTTTTTCATCCCACAAATCGAGATAGAGTGCATTCTCTTTTTGCACAACGACCTGTTTTTCTATAATGGAATGATCATTCGCATACACGCAGAGACTGCTCATCAGCGTCAGCAGCAAAATCACGGCAATCATTTTTTGGCTTCTTCTCATAACAACCTCCTTTTATCTATTGTATCCATTTTGATGACTTAATAAACAATCTGCGAGCTTCCACAGATTCCGTCTCAAAGAATTTTCAAAAGGCTGCTTTCTCTCCGGCCACTATAAAGGAAGGAAAAATCAAAATGCGGTCGGCTTCAGAATCCCTCTCTTCATCCGGCAAACTTTCAACAAAGAGAGCATAAAAAATCCACCCTGCTTTAATCGAATTCTCTTCGACTTTCACCGAGTGGATTTTCTTTACTTCAATAGATAATAGATTGCAGATGGATATAGCAAATGCAGCGCAAGCAATCCTGCCGTTACCAGTACAAAGGTCTTGTGCCATTTGAGAAATTCTTTCTTCTTTTTCTTGTAAAAAAGCATTCCGAAAATCACTGTAATCAACATCGCACCATAAACCAACGAACCGGTATGCAATCGTAGCGTTCCCAGTGCCAAATAGCCATGCACCAATGCTACGACGGTAAGCAATATCCCTGCCGGACGATGAATCTTCTTCAGCGTTTTTATAATTTTTTTGATTTGGTCGCTCTTTATCATCTTGCTGTTGAGCACCCGAAGAAGGTATGGTAACAACAAGATAAGCAATAGAAAAGAGCTGAAAAAACCTAATATTGAATACATGTTTTTATTTTTCTTCCAATGCTCCCACCGGTGTCAAGTCGGCAATTTTTCCAATTCCATACGGAGAGTCGTTTTTGATTGCTTCCGTCAAATCCTGACCGGCTTCAAATCCGTTGTGTCCGCCATCTTTCCAAGCCGGATGGTCGGTTACATCGTAAACAATTCCGTCGATTGCAATATATGCCGGATTTCCGTCTTTTCCGTTAAACTTTGCCAATTCTTCAATAGTGAAAATTTGAAGTTCATTTGTTTTCCCATCTTGCTTTTCTGTTGAATTCTCATCCTGTGTTTGCTCTTGATTCGCCGGAGGTGTATTCGCTCCATCCTCGGCTTTTTTTCCACAAGCTACCAGCGAAAGACTCAATATCAATGCTGATACAATCAAAATTACATTCTTTCTTTTCATAATACATCCTTTCCTTTCAGTTGCTCATAAAAAAATCTGATTTTGAACTCATTGACATCAAATGCAACCGAAATTCCAAAATAGCATAACATAACTTATCTTTTTTGTCAAAAAAATTTTTGATTTTTATATTTAAAATACGAGAATCATCATTTTTATCGCAATAATTTTTGTTGTATTTTCAATATATTTGAAGGTGCTGTTTCAAAAACAAAAAAGACGGAAAAAATTTCCATCTTCTACGCTGTTTGCTCTTCACTTCTTATATTAAAGAAATGATATTCTCCATTTTCATAGTACATCGGTCTGGAGTCTTTGCTTTTGATTGCCTGAATCAGCTCTTGCTCGCTATTGATTTCATACGGAAAATAGGTCGCCATCAATCCGACACGCTCTTTGAAATGCGCATCCGAGCCGGCGGTCATGCCGAGTCCCGATTCAATAGCCGTCACTCCCGCCTGCAAATTCAAATATTCGGGCGTACTTCCATTGAGCACTTCGACTGCCGTAAGCGGCAATGCGGAATCGCAATGATGCGTAAAAATATTGTCTCCCAAACCACGATTGTTTTTGCGATATGGATGCGCTGAAATTGCAACCGCCCCCTGCTCATGCACCAATTTGAGCAATTCGCTCGGCGTGAGCATTTTATCCGGCACTTTGTCCAGTCCGATTACCAAAATATCACCCTGAGTCGTCAAAATTTCGACTCCGACAAAGATTTTTATATCATCATTGTAAAATTGTTCTACAATATCCCGAAGCCCCAAGTCGTCATGGTCGGTGATGCAAATCCCGTCCAATCCTTTGCGCTTTGCTTCGTCAATAATATCTTCCAAGCTGACATGGCTATCAAAGGAATGTCTGTCTTGGTGTAAATGCATATCGATTAACATAATATCTCCATTTCAAATTCATTTCTTCTATTATACCAGTAGGTAGGTATAAATAACCATGAAGAATCGATAAAAATTCTTTATGGATATCATTCGATTTGATTATCGGTATAAACTTTATTTCTTAAAGATGTTTCTTTTGCTCTTCATAGTGCTATAATACAATTAGCGCTTCAAAATTATTCGACACGGGATTTTTGCTATGTCAGAATCATAAGTGAAAATCACGGCGATTTTTAATCGAATTTGGAGCAATCAGAGAGTCGGATTACGACGATTACATCATTTGAATTAAAGAGAAGGAGCAGCAGGATGAGATTGATTGATTTACATTGCGACACGATTTACCGAATTTATGATTGCAAGGCATGGCAGGGATTGTATAAAAATGATTTTCATGTCGATATTCAGAAAATGAAGGACAGCCGAAGCGCGGCTCAATTTTTTGCGATTTGGATAAATTGGGCGGAGGCTCTGAAAAACAATGTTCCTCTCTGGGACGATTTTAAAGCGCGTCACAAAATGCTGATGGAGCAATTGGAAATTTGTAAAGAAGAAATCGCATTGGCAACCTCTGCCGACGATTTGGACAAGAATCTTGCGAATAACAAAATTTCCGCTTTTTTGACGATTGAAGAAGGCGGCATCTTCGAAGGACAGATGCATCGCCTGCACGAAGCCTACGATATGGGGATTCGATTGATTACGCTCACTTGGAATTATCCAAACTCGTTAGGCTTTCCAAATTCGCTGAGCGAAAAGGATTATCCAAATCAAAAACTGACGGAATTCGGTGTCGAAATTGTCGAGGAGATGAATAAAAAAGGGATGATTGTCGATGTGTCGCATCTTTCCGACCAAGGTTTTTATCAAATTCATGAAATTAGCAAAAAACCGTATATCGCTTCGCATTCGAATGCACGAGCATTAAAAAATCACGGGCGCAATCTTACCGATGAGATGCTTAAAATTCTTGGAAATGACGGCGGCATTACGGGCATCAACTTCTGCCCGGGGTTTTTGAATTCCTATCCGACCTTGTCCGTCGAAAGTTTGATTCACCACATCGGGCATATTATCGACAAGGCGGGTGTGGACGCAGTTGCCATGGGAACGGATTTTGACGGCATAGACGGTAAAATGGAAATCGAGCATATCGGTCAGATGGATAAATTGCTTCATGCGCTGCAAAAAGCCGGCTATAGCGATGATGTGATTGAAAAGATTTGGTACAAAAATGCGCGCCGAATCATCGAAGATGTCATCGGATAGGCGGCTGCAATCGACAATAAATATCATTTGAGGTATTTTTATTTGTAAAATAGAAAAGATCTATCGTTCTTAAAATATAATCGCAAAGATAAAAAAGCAAAATCTGTTGAGCCGACTTTCGAAGCTGAAATTTTCAACTTCAAATCGTTCATCCGATTTTGCTTTTGTGATTTTTAAATCTAACCTATCGCAAAAGAGAGCTGACATTCGCAGACGACTTTGTCATCCACATAAGCCTTCCCTTGCCCGTAGCCGATATTTCTGCGAATCTTATCGAGCGAAACTTCCAATCGAAGCACATCGCCCGGTACGACCTTCCCTCGAAATTTGGCTTTTTCAATTCCTGCAAAATAGGCAATCTTTCCTTTATATTCTTCCCGAGAAAGCACCCCGACAGCTCCGGTTTGCGCCAGCGCTTCGATAATCAGCACTCCGGGCATGACATATTCTTGCGGAAAATGTCCCTGAAAAAAAGGCTCGCCAATCGTTACATTTTTTTGTGCCACAACGAGACCACCTTCTTCCGAAATGCTCAGTACTTTGTCGATGAGCAAAAAGGGATGACGATGGGGCAGAATTTCCATAATTTGATGGATGTCGAGCATCAGCACATTCCTCCGTTCACCGAAATAATTTGTCCCGTAATATAGCTTGCTTCATCGGACATCAAAAAATTGACCAGATTCGCCACATCTTCAGGTTCACCGATTCTTCCAAGCGGAACGCTTTTGAGCATCTGCTCCCGATTTTCTTGTGGAATCACATCCGTCATCTGCGTTTTTATCATTCCCGGTGCAACCGCATTCACGCGAATGTTATACATCGCGAGCTCCTGCGCGACGGTTTTTGTAAAACTGTTCACACCGCCCTTGGTCGCGGAATAATTCGCCTGCCCGATATTGCCGGTCAGACTGACCACCGATGACAAATTGACAATCACGCCGGATTTTTGTTTCATCATTTGGCGTGCAACCTGCTTGGTGCAGTTGAACACTCCTTTGAGATTCACATCGAGCACATCGGCAAAATCCTGCTCATTCATTCTCAGCAGCAATTTGTCCTTGGTGATGCCCGCATTGTTTACCAAGCCGTCAATCGTTTCAAATTCCTTGAGCGCTTGCTCGACCATGCTTTTGACATCTTCAAAATCCGCAACATTGCTCACGATGCCTATCGCACGCACGCCTTTGCTTTCAATTTCCTTTATCAAAGACTGAATGTCATTGTTCGGATTTTGATAGACCAAAACGATATTGTGTCCGGACTTTGCCAATCGTAGCGCCGTTGCTCTTCCGATTCCTTTGGACGCGCCCGTTACGATTATACAGCCCATTGCTCGCCCCCTTGTGATGCGATGAAGCTTTCGAGTTCATCGATATTGGAAAGCGTAATGATATTTACATTTTTATCAATTTTTTTAATAAGTGACGAAACGGTTTTTGCCGGATATACTTCTACAAAAGTATCGACGCCGTCCGCAATCATATTTTCGATATTTTGAAGCCAACGCACCGGACTGGAAACCTGCTCCACCAAAAGCGATACGATTTGCTCCTTTTCATTTTTGATTTGAGAAATCGAACATTCTTCAACCCATTCCATCTTTTTGCCGATGGCATTCGGATAGTAATCCGCACTTGGCTTTCGAATGCTTGCTTTTTCAAGATGCGCTCGCAGTTTTTCGCCCGCTCCGGTAAGCATCTTCGTGTGGAAAGGTGCGCTGACTTTCAGGAAAGTCGTCATTCTTGCACCTGCCGCTTTGAGCAAGTTCTGCGCTTCTTCAAGCAGGCTCATCTCTCCGCCCACAACGATTTGATCTTTGGTGTTGAAGTTGGAGCAAGCGATATGTCCTTTGCTTTTAAGCGGCTCAATCGCTGATTCGATTTTTTCTTGCGGAATTCCCATCACCGCAAGCAATCCACCGACACCCGCCGGCACTTCTTCCTGCATCAACAATCCGCGCGTACGCACAAGCGATACCGCTTCTTCCAACGAAAGTGCGCCACCCGCAACGAGCGCCGAGTATTCGCCGAGGCTGAGTCCCGCTATTGCATGAGGAACGATGCCATTGCTTTTGAGTATTTCCGTAAGCGCAGCGGATACGGTCAATATGGTCGGCTGCGTATTTTCAGTCAGGCTGAGCTCCTCCATACTTCCTTCAAAACAAAGTTCTGCGATATCCAAGTCCAACGCTTTGCTCGCTCTCTCAAATACCTCTTTCGCTATCGGATAATTTTCGTATAATTCCTTGCCCATCCCTGTCGCTTGACAACCTTGTCCCGGATAAACAAAAGCAATTTTTTTCATATTTCCTCCATTTCTCCAATGAAATCTTTACGACTTCACGAGTTTTTACATTCCAATAATTTTTTGAATAATCGCCTGCGCGCTGGACTGCTCTTTTATCAATCCCGCAATCTGCCCGCTCATGATGGAGCCGTAATCCATATCCGTACCCGTCACCGCTTTGCGATAACTTCCGGTTGCAAGTTCTTCAATCTTGATGAGTTTTTCACTCGCTGTAAGATCTCCCGCTTCGACCTCTTTGAGCTGTCTCGCCAATTTGTTTTTAAGTATGCGTACGGGATGCCCGGTAATTCTTCCCGTTACCACGGAATCCGTATCGCCGGCCTTGATGACTCGCTCTTTATAGCCTTGTGCAATATCACATTCTTCGGCAACCAGAAAGGCGGTGCCGACCTGAACTCCCGATGCACCGAGTGCCAGAGCCGCACGATATCCTCGATTGTCCGCGATACCTCCTGCCGCAACGACCGGAATGCTGACCGCATCTACGACCTGCGGTGTGAGCGCAAAAGTCGTCAGTTCTCCGACATGGCCGCCCGCCTCCGTACCTTCCGCGATGACCGCATCGGCACCGAGTCTTTCCATTCGACGAGCCAAAGCCACCGATGGCACGACCGGAATCACCGTCACGCCTGCCGCTTTCCATTTTTCCATATATTTGCCGGGATTGCCCGCACCCGTAATGACAACGGAAATATTTTCTTCCAGCACCAAGTCCGCCAACTCATCCGCACAGGGATTGAGCAACATGATATTGAGCGCGAAAGGCTTGTTTGTCAATTGTTTTATTTTTTGAATTTCCACCTGCGCCATCTCCTTCGTGAGATTGCCGCCGGCAAGCACCCCAAGGCCGCCGGCATTGGATACTGCTGAAACCAAAGAGCTATGGGATATCCACGCCATCGCCCCTTGGATTAAAGGATATTGAATTCCTAGCAGCTTGTCTATCATCATAACTCCCTCTTCCCTATTTATTTTCCGCTGTATTTCTTAAACACGACGGTAGCGTTGTGACCGCCGAAACCAAGTGAATTTGAAAGCGAATATTCGATGTCGCGATGAACGAATCCATCGGTGACATAGTTCAGATCACATTCCGGATCTTTTTCTTTATAGTTGATTGTCGGTGGCACATCGCCCGTCTTAACAGCCATGATGGATGCGATTGCTTCAATCGCTCCCGCCGCTCCGAGCAGATGACCCGTCATCGACTTGGTCGAGCTCACCAACAATTCATAAGCATGTTTTCCAAAAACCTGTTTGATGGCAAAGCTTTCTCCCTTATCATTGAAAGGGGTGCTCGTACCATGCGCATTGATGTATCCGATTTTGTCCGAGTCGATGCCCGCGGATTTGATTGCCCGCTCCATCGCCAAAATCGCTCCTTTGGAATCCGGATCCGGACTCGTAATATGATAAGCGTCCGCACTTTGTCCATAGCCGACCATCTCGGCATATATGCTTGCGTTGCGCGCGAGTGCATGCTCCAATTCCTCCAGTACGATTACGCCTGCGCCCTCGCCCATGACGAATCCTGCGCGCTCTTTGTCAAAAGGAATGGACGCACGATTTTCATCATCGCCCGGATAGAGCGCCTTCATATTCGCAAAACCCGAAATGCCCGACAAGGTGATGCTCGCCTCCGAGCCGCCTGCAAATGCGACTTGCACATCGCCCGTGCGAATCAGATTGAAGGCATTGCCGATGGCATCCGTTCCGGTTGCACATGCGGTTACCGGAGCATAGCATGGCCCGTTGAAACCAAGCTCCATCGATACATGCGCCGCCGCCATATTTGCAATGCTCGCCGGAATGAAGAATGGTGAAACGCGAGCCGGCCCCGCAGTCGTCAATTTCCCAATCTGCTCTTCAATGGTCTGCAAGCCGCCGATCCCCGAGCCGATAATCACCGCGGTATTTTCCTTATATGCGCCTTCGGAATCCAATTTGGAATCTTCAAAAGCCATTTGCGCCGCGGCAATCGCATAATGCGAAAAAGGGTCGAGCCTTTTTGCCGCTTTCGGGTCGATGTACTTGGAGACATCAAAATTTTTCAATTCTGCCGCTACGGAGATTTTGGTCGGCTCTGCATCAAATCGGGTAATCTTGGCAATGCCATTGATGCCCTTGAGCATAGCACTCCACATTTCCTCCGCTGTATTTCCAATTGGCGACAATGCACCAATCCCTGTAACAACAACTCTTTTCATAGTATCTCCTACGCTGTTTTTTCTTCAAGATATGCTACGATTTCGCCAACTGTGGAAATCTTTGCCGCATCTTCGTCGGAAATTTCGATTCCGAACTCATCTTCCAATCCCATGATTACTTCGACCATGTCCAAAGAATCCGCTCCCAAATCTTCTTTAATATTGCTGCTCGCTTTGATTTCCGCTTCATCTTTACTCAATTTGTCCGCTAATACTGCAATTACTCTTTCTAACATTTTTTTCCTCCTGATTTTACCATGTAATTAACATTGAGCCCCAAGTCAGCCCCGCTCCGAATCCCGCCAGAATAATTTTATCTCCCGGCTTGAGATTGCCCGAACGATTGAGCTCGTCGAGTGCAATCGGAATACTTGCTGATGAGGTGTTTCCATATTTTTGTATATTCATAAAGAATTTTTCGATAGGCATTTTTAAGTTTTTGGATGCCGATTGAACAATTCTTCGGTTTGCCTGATGCGGAATCACATATGCGATATCCTCACCGGTCAAATGATTTCTTTCCAAGATGGTTCGTACACAATCTTCAAGTGCCGGAACGGCAAATTTGTATACTTCCTTGCCATCGAGTTTGAGCAATTTGGTTGGGGAAGCCACTCTTTTGGGCGGAAATTCCCGAATCGGTTTTTCAGCGTCTACGATAATGGAAAGATTTTTGTCAAAAGTTCCATTGAGATAGACATCTTCAATTTTGCTTTGCATATCGGAAGTGATTACCGCGGCACCTGCTCCATCGCCAAACAAAATACATGAACCCCGATCCTCATAATCCAAACATTTGCTGAAAATTTCAGAGCCTACGATCAAAGCATTTTTCGCAATGCCCGAGCGTATCATCGAATGTGCTACTGAAAGCGCGTATACAAATCCCGTACAGCCCGCGACCAAATCAAAGACCGTTGCCCGCTCAATGCCCAGTATCCCCTGCATGTAGCTGGCGGTTGTCGGTGCGAGTGCGTCAGGCGTTACGCTGGCTAAAATGATAAGGTCGATATCATTCGGCACAAGTCCCGCCGATTGAATCGCCTGCTCAGCCGCTTTCGCTCCCAGCATAGCAGTTGTTTCTCCATGAGAAACTCGTCTTTCCTCAATACCGGTTCGCTGAATGATCCATTCTGAATCGGT
>JBGZSM010000006.1:0-16240 GCA_041853585.1 Filifactoraceae bacterium | reverse complement strand
TTTTCATAAATTTTTTGCATCAAAAAGGACAGCCGTCGGCTGTCCCGTTTTTGTTTCTTTTCGGTTGCTCAAATCTTAGTCCATAATGGATACTACTACTCCTGAGCCTACCGTTCTTCCACCTTCACGAATCGCAAAGCGTAGTCCTTCTTCGATCGCAATCGGTGTGATTAGCTCCACTTTCATGTTGATGTCGTCTCCAGGCATTACCATCTCTACTCCTTCCGGTAGTGAAATGTCTCCTGTTACATCGGTTGTTCTGAAGTAGAACTGTGGTCGATATCCTTTGAAGAACGGAGTATGTCTTCCTCCCTCTTCTTTCTTGAGTACATATACTTGTGCTTCGAATTTGGTGTGTGGCTTAATCGATCCCGGTTTCGCCATTACTTGTCCTCTTTCGATTTCGTCTCTCGCCACTCCTCGTAGCAATGCGCCGATGTTGTCTCCCGCTTGTGCTTGGTCAAGTAGTTTTCTAAACATCTCTACTCCGGTTACAACCACTTTTCTCGGCTCGTCTGTCAATCCTACTACTTCTACTTCGTCAGATACTTTCAGCACGCCTCGCTCTACTCTTCCGGTTGCTACCGTTCCTCGTCCGGAAATGGAGAATACATCCTCTACCGGCATCAAGAATGCTTTGTCTACATCTCGCTCCGGCTCCGGAATGTATGCGTCGATTTGCTCAAACAATTCTACGATTTTGTCTCCCCACTGGCTTGCAGGATCTTCCAATGCTTTTAGCGCGGATCCTCTTACGATTGGTGTATCGTCTCCCGGGAATTCGTACTCGTTTAGCAGTTCTCTTACTTCCATTTCTACCAACTCAAGCAGCTCTTCGTCATCTACCATGTCGCATTTGTTTAGGAATACGACGATGTATGGTACCCCTACCTGTCTGGATAGTAGGATATGCTCTCTTGTTTGCGGCATCGGTCCGTCTGCTGCGGAACATACCAAAATCGCTCCGTCCATCTGTGCCGCTCCGGTAATCATGTTTTTTACATAGTCGGCATGGCCCGGACAGTCTACGTGTGCGTAGTGTCTGTTTGGTGTTTCGTATTCTACGTGAGAAGTGGAGATTGTGATTCCTCTTTCTCTTTCTTCCGGTGCTTTATCGATTTTGTCGAAGTCTACCGCGGAACCCAAGCCGTATCTTTGGTGCAATGTTTTTGTGATTGCCGCTGTCAATGTTGTCTTTCCGTGGTCAACGTGTCCGATGGTTCCGATGTTTACATGTGGTTTGGTTCTTTCAAATTTAGCCTTAGCCATTTCTATCCCTCCTAAATTTTAAGTAGAGTTAATATTTTATGTTGGAGCTCACGAGCGGACTTGAACCGCCGACCTCGTCCTTACCAAGGACGTGCTCTACCGACTGAGCCACGTGAGCAAGTTACCTTCCTTATTTTATAAAATATTAGAGCAACTTGTCAATAGTTTTCTTTTTATTCTTTGGATTGTGCTGCTAATACCTTTGGCGGTAATCCCAACTTTTGTTGCCATTTCTGCATAGGAATATCCTTCTACATATAGATATAACACTTGCAGTTCCTTATTTGTAAGAATTTCTTTGAGTTTTTTCTCCAGCAGTTCGGAGCGCTCTTTCAGTAAAAAAATTGTTTCCGGATCTTTTGATTCAAAAGTTTTTGTAAAAGCGATTTGACCCAAATCATCCTTCTCATCTTTTTCCGCATCCAATGAGATGGAATTGTTAAGCGGGCCATGTTTTTTTCGGTTGGCGCTTCGAATCGCATTGATGATTTGTCGATTGATGCAGGTTTTTGCAAATACATGAAAATATATTCCTTTGGAGCGGTCGAAATCCCGAATCGCTTTATACAGTCCAATCATCCCTTCCTGCAAAATATCCTGCGCATCACCGCCGACAATATTGTACGGCATGGCGATTTTCTTTACCAGATTTTTGTATTTGTGCAAAAGATAATCCTGACTATCTCTGTCTCCATATCTCGCTTTTTCCGCTATCACATCATCCTGCGCATTCACTTGCTCCGATGCAATCATCATTTTCTCGATAATATCAGCTCCTTCTAATTTTCTCCAGCTTTTCCAATGTTTCTTTGTCGATATGTTGCCCTAATGTGTATCTTCCGTCCAAATTTTCTTGGATGGTATGGCGAATATCCTCTTTACTTTTGTTCACTTCCAAAAGCAACTCGCGCGCGGTCAGACGAACGGCGCCTTTCCCGAGCACCATATTTTGCTCCACCATATCATTGGTTGCAACGCGAATAATCGCATGGCGTTTATATTTGTAATCATGGATGAATTTTTCGATATAATGGTCCGCCGTTTGATTCTCCTTCGTAAAAACAATCGTAAGATTTTTGATTTTCTCCACACGATTGTTCGTCCCTTTGACCCGATAGGCATCATATACAATGTAGGTTTCTATTCCATTGTAATCGGCATATTCGGAAATACGGTTATTGAGTTTGTGTCTGGCGTCTTCCAAATTTTCAGCGGCAATTTTCGCCAAGTCGCCCCATGCATTGATGATATTGTAACCATCAACTAAAAGTACATTATTCCTTATCTGTTTCATCTTCTCTGCCTTACGACTTCATACATCAGTATCGAAGCGGCGACGGATGCATTCAGCGAGCTGACGGCGCCGCTCATCGGAATCGAAAGAACAAAATCACTTTTTTCGCGAAGAATTCTCGAAATCCCTCTTCCTTCATTGCCGACAATCAGCGCAACATTGCCGCGCAAATCCGCTTCGGTATAACATTGACCATCCATATCCAAACTGTATATCCAAACATTATTTTTTTTGAACTTTTCCACAGTCTGCGCCAAATTCGAAACGCGAACTATCTTGACATAGCTCGTCGCGCCCGCCGATGTTTTTTCGACGGTGGCGTTGACTTGTATCGCTCGTCTTTTCGGAATGATAATCGCATCGACGCCGGCAGTTTCGGCAGTGCGGATAATCGCTCCGAAATTATGCGGGTCTTCGATTTCGTCCAATATCAAAAAGAATCCGTTGCCTTGCGAAAAATCGGACAACACTTCATCCAAATCGTAGTATTTATACCCCGAAACCGATGCGATAACACCTTGATGATTATGACTTTCGCTCATTTCATCCAGCTTGGCTTTATCGACGGTTTTGACAATCACTCTCGCCGCCTTCGCCATGCCGACGATTTTTTGCAGCGAACCGTCGACTTCACCTTTTTTGATATAAATCACATCCAACTCCCGACGATTTTTCAGCGCCTCCAAGACGGCATTTCTTCCTTCAATCTGCATGACTTCCCTTTCTAAATCAGCGATTCGATTCGCTTTTTCGGGATGTCCGGACGACCGCAAGTCATTTTTCCTTCCTTGCATTTTCCGGTGTAACAGCTCGGCCCCGCTTTTCGGAACAAAATCGGCGCCACTTTTTTACATTCCCTAAGCATTTCGTATGCCAGCTCCTTGATTTCCCATTGTGCACGCTCGCAGCATCGCTTTTCAAAAAAGTTTAGCAAAGTGCGCGCATTCATCGTCACGACGATTTTCGTTTCACAGGCATTCGGAAAAACATACCGAGCGTCTTCAATCGCTTCTTTTTCCGTTCTTCCCGACTCCATCAGTAAATCCACTAAATCCGAATAATCTTTTTGTGACTGCTCCATCGCCTGAATATATTTTTCTTTCGCCGACGGAATCGCTTCAATCGACGGTGGAATGATATATTCCATTTTGTCGAGTCGAACATATCGCTGCGACTGCTGTGAATATGATGCAATTCGATGTCTTACCAACTGATGTGAGCATGCTCTCGAAATTCCTTCGATTGCAAAGGTGAAACTCGCATGCTCAATCGGACTCTCATGTCCGATGCTGACGAGCATATTCAAAAATTTATCGACCTGCTCATCGCTCAAATTGTTTCCGATTTCTTCAACACCCACCGGTGAATAACAAAGTTTTGCCGCCATCGTCGCCACTTTGTCCGGCTCACTCGAATGGGCAATCAATTTTACTTTTAACTCCGCCATAATTCTCCTTTAAAACAAACTTAGTTGATTGCTCTTTGGTAATCCCTCTAGACAACCATGCGCCAACAAGGTGTCGATTACCGTCTTACTTGCCTTGGTTCTTTTGCTAAAATCCTCCAATGAAATAAATTCTTTGACGGACTCTTCCGCGATTTTTTCCGCTACGGTCTCGCCCAAACCGGGAATGGAAATGAGCGGTGGCAGCAATTTATTATCTATAATCTTAAATTTCTTCGCATCCGATTGATAAATATCGACTTTCAAAAGCTCGACTCCGCGCTCGTACATTTCGTATGCAAGTTCAAGTACGGTCAACACGCCTTTTTCTTTTGCCGAAGCATCCTGACCCTTGGCTTCGATTTCTTTGATATTGGCCAACACTTCTTTTTTGCCCTTTGAAATGATATCCACATCAAAATCCTCCGCCTTGGTCGTGAAAAAGGTCGCGTAAAATGCCTCTTTATGAAACACTTTGAAATATGCGATTCGAAATGACATCATCACATAGGCGGCGGCATGCGCCTTCGGGAACATATATTTGATTTTTTGACAGGATTCGATATACCAATCCGGCACATCCTGCTCCTTCATCGCATCGATATGCTCATCGGTCAGCCCTTTTCCTTTTCGCACATTCTCCATAATTTTGAACGAGGTCAACGGCTTCAATCCTTTTTGAATCAAGAAATTCATAATGTCGTCTCTCGTGGAAATTACATCCTTGAGCGTTACAATATTTTTTCGAATCAAATCCTGTGCATTGTTGAGCCAAACATCCGTACCATGGGAAAGACCGGAAATTTGTAAAAGCTCGGCAAAGGTGGTCGGTTTGGTATCCATCAGCATCTGACGAACGAATTTCGTCCCGAACTCCGGAATACCTAAAGTTCCCGTATCACATCCGATTGCGGATAAATTACATTGAAGCGGCTTTGACGATGTAAAAATCCCCATCGTCGTGCTGTCATCCAAATGGATACTCGTCGCATCGATTCCCGTAAAGTCTTCCAACATTTTGATAATCGTCGGCACATCGTGTCCGAGTATATCGAGTTTCAAAATTCGACCGCTGATGGAATGATAATCGAAATGTGTCGTCAGCACGCCGGATTTGGAATCGTTCGCCGGATGCTGAATCGGTGTAAAATCATAAATATCCTTATAATTCGGCACGACCATAACTCCGCCCGGATGTTGTCCGGTCGTTCGTTTGATTCCCGTTGTCTTATCTCTCAGTCGGAGAGCCTCCGCCGAATTTACTTTGATACCGTAATCTTCAATATATTTTTGAACATAGCCGTAAGCGGTTTTTTCGGCAATGGTACCGATGGTTCCCGCACGAAATACATAGTCCTTTCCGAACAGTTCCTCGGTATATTTATGCGCTCTGCTTTGATATTCTCCTGCAAAGTTCAGGTCGATATCCGGCTCTTTGTCCCCTTCAAATCCCAAGAAAACTTCAAACGGAATATCATGTCCTTCTTTCGTCAACTCGGTGTTGCATCTCGGACAAATTTTATCCGGCAAATCCATTCCCGATGCCACACTGCCGTCATCGATAAATTCGCTGTATTGACATTTGCTGCAAATATAATGCGGCGGAAGCGGATTGACCTCCGTAATATCGCTCATGGTCGCTGCAAAGGAAGAGCCGACCGAGCCTCGCGAGCCTACCAAATAGCCGTCCGCAATCGATTTGGTAACGAGTTTTTGTGCGATGATATACATGACGGCATAGCCGTTTCCGATAATCGAGCCCAGCTCTCTCTCCAGTCGTTTCTCCACGATTTCCGGCAATTCATCGCCATAGATTCTTTTCGCTTTTGCAAAACACATTTCACGAAGCTCGGTGTCCGATCCTTCGATTTCCGGCGGATAAGTTCCATCGGGAATCGGTTTGAATTCTTCGATGAGCTCCGCAATTTTGTTGGTGTTCTCCACGACGACTTCGTATGCATTTTCTTCGCCCAAATAGGAAAACTCTTCCAGCATCTCATCGGTCGAGCGATAGTACAATGCTCCGTTATCCAAGTCCTTGGAAAATTTTTGTGCGGCTTTGAGCACATCGCGAACGACGGAATCCGCCTTGTTGATATAGTGCACATCCCCGGTGGCAACCACCGTCTTGTTGTATTTTTTTCCAAGCTCAAAAATTCTTTTGTTGATTTCCCGAAGCTCGCCCACTCCTCCGACCAGTCCTTTTTTAATCAAAAATTCATTGTTGTCCCATGGCATGATTTCCAAATAATCATAGAAACGAACGATGGATTCAAGCTCATTTTCCGGTCGATTTTTGAGCACCGCCGAATACAATTCACCCGATTCGCAGGCGCTTCCCAAAAGCAATCCTTCGCGATGCGCGCCGAGTACACTTTTCAAAATTCGAGGCGTTTTGTAGAAATGGTTGACATGCGAATCCGAAATAATTTTATACAGATTTTTTAATCCGTTCAGATTCTGTGCCAAAATCACAATATGAGTCGCTCTTTTAGACTTGTAATCATTATCCACAATTTTTTGATTGACCTGCTCCAGCGTTTCGATGCCGCGCTCTTTGAACATCTCCAAAAATTTCAGGAATATCTCGGCGGTGGCTTGGGCGTCATCGACCGCGCGGTGATGATTTTCCAAACTGATGCCGAGTTTTTTCGCCACCAGATTCAATTTATGACTTTTCATATCGGTCAAAAGCGCGCGCGAAACCGCGACGGTGTCAATCGCCTTGGATTCGTACGGCAAGTTGAGTCGATTACAATTTTCGCGTATGAAACCCGTGTCGAAATCGCTGTTGTGTGCCACCAACATGGCATCGCCGATAAAATTCATAAATTCGGGTAACACGACATCAATTGTCGGTTTATCCGAAAGCATCTCGTCGGTAATTCCGGTCAATTCGATGATTTTTGCCGACAATTTTCTCTCCGGGTTAATGAGTCTGCTGAAACTGTCTACAATTTTCCCGTCGGAGATTTTGACCGCACCGATTTCCGTAATTCTATCCTGTGACGAAGAAAGTCCCGTCGTCTCGATGTCAAAAACGACAAAATCCTGACTGAGCGGAAGATTATTGTATTCTTTAAGCACATTCATCGTATCATCGACCAGGTAGCCTTCGACTCCGTAAATAATTTTGACGCCATGCTTTTTGCCCTGATCCATCGCTTCCGGAAATGCCTGCACTACTCCATGGTCGGTAATCGCAATCGCCGGATGTCCGAAGTCCGCCGCCTGTTTGACAAGGTCTTTGACGCTTTCAATCGCATCCATTGAGGACATATTGGTGTGAAGATGAAGCTCGACTCTTTTCTTCTCCGCCTTATCCTCTCTTTTGACCATCTCGGCCTTGTTGATGTCTTTGACAGAGAAGGTCAATTCGCGACTGTATGTGTCGAGCATATAATCGCCTTTGAGTTTGACATAACTGCCGTCTTTGAGCGGCGCATCGTCTCCTTTGAAAAATAATTTACAGTTCACGGATGCCGTTCCGTCGGTAATTGCAAAAGTTTGTATATTCGTTTTGCCGTTGGTTTTCCGAATCTCGGACGCAAAAACTCGACCTTGCACCACTACGGATTTTTCAAGGTCGCTCAGTTCTGCCAAAGTGATGCTCTCCGACAAAATCTTTTTACCATAAAGTACCTCGCCGTCGCTTGACGCAGGTTTTGAAACGGTTTTTGCCGGCGTTGTCATCTCTTTCATTTTTTCAGCTATAATTTTGTTGCTTTCTTCAAAATAGCTGTCCAAGTCAATATCGCTCGACATATCGTTGACATGAACCTGAACATCCAGTCCCAAGCTCATCGCCGCCGATTTTTTAATCTGTTGGTCCAGCTTCTTGCTTTCGATGCTGTTTTTGACCACCTTGTCATGAATATTGAGCGTGATTTTATGCTCATCGCCGGTGCAATTGCAGTCAATAGAGATGCAACTGTCGATTTTTTTGCTCGCCGGACAATATTTTTCTAAAATATATTCGACATTCGGAATGTATTCTTCTATTGACGCAGCACCTTTTTCTTCGCAAGAGCATTTTGTCAAAATCGTCACTTTGCTCAGCAGAGGATTTCTGTTTTTACATTCCTCTTCCAGCTCATGCAACAATTCATAGCGAATCACCTCATCCGATTGTATGCAAAATTCAAGTCTCGCTTCTTTTTTGTATAAGCGAATGCTGTTGATTTTTATATTGTTGTTTTGTAAATATTCTTTGATAACCCGCATAGAGCCTCACTACATTTTTTGTATTTCCGATAACAAAACTTCTTCTATTTCCTCTTCTTTGAGCTTTCGAACAATCTGCCCTTTTTTGAACAAAATCGCTTCGCCGTTTCCGCCGGCGATTCCGATATCCGCCTCTTTCGCCTCGCCGGGACCGTTGACCGCGCAACCCATGATTGCAACCTTGAGCGGCTTTTTGATGCCCTCCATCTTCTTTTCCATACGCTCCGCCAATTCAATCAGATTGATTTTGGTTCTTGCGCAGGTCGGGCAGGAGACGATTTGAATGCTCTCCCTATCCAAATCAAGGGCACTCAAAATATTTTTGGCAACATAAATTTCTTCGACCGGATCCGCCGTCAACGATACGCGAATCGTATCGCCGATTCCTTTGAGCAGAAGATGTCCGATGCCGATTGCCGACTTCACCGTACCTTTTTGCATCGTTCCCGATTCGGTTATGCCCAAATGCAACGGGTAATCCGATATTTTCGAGAATTCTTCGTAGGCTTCAATCGTACGAAAAATATCGCTTGCTTTAAGCGATACCACCGTATTGTAAAAATCCAGTTCTTCCAAAATTTTAATATGCTTCAAAGCGCTTTGCACCATCGCATCGGCACCGTTCCCATAGTCCGCGACAATGGATTTTTCCAAGGAGCCGCCGTTGACTCCGATTCGCATTTTGATATTTCTTTCTTTCGCTTTTTGAACAACTGCACGAACTCTCTCCTCAGAGCCGATATTGCCCGGATTGAGCCGAAGTCCGTCCACGCCGTTTTCAATCGACAGCAACGCCAATCGATAGTCAAAATGAATATCCGCCACGAGCGGAATATTTATTTTTTTGATGATGGTCTTTATCGCTTCGGCGGATTCCACATCCGGAATCGACGCTCTGACCAATTGACATCCCGCTTCTTCCAATCTTTTGATTTGATCAACCGTCGCCTTAACATCTCGCGTATCCGTATTGGTCATCGATTGAATGACGATGGGATGATTGTTGCCGATTTTCAGATTGCCGATTCGTACTTCCTTTGTTTTTTTTCTAATCATAATCCTTATTTAAATGCCAGTCTTACAATATCCTTATAGGTGATGAACACGCTAAAAGCAATGATAAGGATAAAGCCCGCCATTGTCAGTTTCATTTCTAAATCTCGATTCATCTGTTTTTTGGTCACTAATTCGTAAGTGTAAAATAAAATTTTGCTTCCGTCGAGTCCCGGTATCGGAACGAGATTTAAAATTCCTAAATTCAAACTCAACAGAGCGGTCAAAATGACAACGCTTGAAAAACCCGCCTCGGTCGCTTCACCGACAACCGCAACAATGCCCACCGGTCCGGCAAATTCATTGATATTCGCCTTTCCGATAAAGAGTTGTTTAATCGTATTTATCATCATGGTACTTTGTTTCGCCGTTGCAATCGCTCCGTATTTTATCGATTTCAAAAAATCTTTTTCAAAATACGGACGGATTCCGACCATATATCTTCCTTCGTGCTCTTCCATAATCATCGTCAACTCTTTTTGATCGCCGTCCGGTTTTTGCACGAGCAATGTCACCTTCTTATCTTCCGGAACAACGCTGAGCGCCTTAACGACATCTTCCCAGCTTGAAGTATCGATGCCGTTTACTTTAAGCACGATGTCACCGATTTCAACACCTGCCTTCGCTGCCGGAAAACCGCTGCTCACTTCATCAATCGTGGTGCTTGGGAATCCTGCAAAATAAACGACACCTATCATCAACAACAAAGCGGCGACGATATTGACAAGCGGCCCCATGATAATGACTTTGATACGGTTGAGCGGACTTTGATTCATAAAATTATCCGGCTCGGCAAAAAATTCATCCTCTTCATCTCCGAATCGAACATAGGCGCCGAAAGGAATGAGTCTTACATTATAATGAGTTCCGTTGACTTCTTTTCCGAAGAGTTTGGGTCCCATGCCGATTGACAATTCGTATGCACGAATTCCCAATTTTCTCGCCATCAAAAAATGACCCAGCTCATGGATAATCATCAGAAAAGAAAAAACTAAAATTGCAATTATTATTTTCATATTTTCTCCTACGCCGACAAATGCTTCATAAACTCAATAAGCGTGATTCCATAATATGTCAGCGGTGCTGTAAATAAAATACTATCAAAACGGTCGAGCACACCGCCATGACCCGGAATGATATTTCCGTAATCTTTGATTTGAAGTGCTCTTTTGATGGCGGATGCGAACAAGTCACCCAGCTGCGACACAACGCTGCCCACAATCGCAAGCGGTACGAAATGCATCGGACTCGGCTCTTTGAAAAACATCGCAAAGCCGACGGTGAAAATGACCGTTCCGGCAATTCCCCCGATGGCTCCTTCCACCGTTTTCTTCGGACTGATTTCCGGAATCAATTTGTGTTTTCCAAAAAACATCCCGGAAAAATAGGCCGAAATATCGCTGACCCATGCAAAAATAAACACGAGCCAAATATAAATCGTCCCCATTTGACTGAGCAGATTGATATGGGACAAGAAAACCGGAATATAGACAAAGCCCAGTACACTGACCATCAAATCTTCGATTCGTATTTTACGCGTAATAATCAGATAAGCACCCGAAGCCACCAACAGATACAACATATTGATGACGATATGCGAAAATTGCAGACTCGACAAAGAAATCATCGAATACATGATGATGGTGAGCAGATAGCTGATGAAGGTCATCGGCTTGTAATTGTTTTTCTCAAACACCCGAAAATATTCATACAAAGCCATCAGCGAGCAAATTGTTCCGCCGATATAGATGAACACTCCTCCTTTTAGAATCACCAAAAACAACAAAGGCAAAAGTGCTATACTTGAAATAATTCTAACTAACATATTTCCCCCTATTATCTTGCATTGCCAAATCGTCTATCCCGTTGTGCATAACTTTGAATCGCTTTTTTTAAATCCTCCGGTGAAAAATCCGGCCAGTTGATATCCGAATACCAGAATTCACTGTATGCGGATTCCCAAAGTAAAAAATTGGATAGTCGCAGCTCGCCGCTCGGTCGAATAACCAAATCCGGGTCAGGCATAAAACCGGTGTCCAATGATTGTGAAATCAATTCCTGGTCAATATCTTCAATTTTCAGTTCGCTGTCCTGAACTCTTTGACAAATTTTTTGCACGGCTCTTTTGATATCGTCACGACCGCCGTAGTTGAGTGCAATCGTCAATGTCAGTCCCCGGTTGTTTTTTGTTGCTTCCATCGACTCATACAATACCTTCTGAATATTCTCCGGTAGAGCCGAAAGATCGCCGATGGTTTTGAATCGCACCCTATTTTGCATCATTTTTTTGAGCTCACTGCGAAGATATACTTCAATCAATTTCATGATTGCTGACACTTCACTCGCTTCTCTTTTCCAATTCTCCGTTGAAAATGCATAGGCGGTCAAGTATTTGACGCCGAGGTCGGAGCATGCCTCCACAATCGTCTTGAGCGCCTCAACACCCATTTTATGTCCCTGTGTTCTCAAAAGTCCCCGCGACTTCGCCCATCGTCCGTTTCCGTCCATGATAACGCCGATGTGCACCGGGATTTTTTCCAGTTTTTGTTCCATTTTCCCTCTATTTCATCTAAATATTTATGCGTAAAACAAAGGCTGTCAAACACCATGACAGCCCCAATTTATATGGTGGTTTTAAATTCCGTCACTATTAGTTCCAACTTCTCCCCGATATTTCGCACACGAAGTACATAAGGCTCCGTCAGAATCTCTTTGTCTTTTCCACCTGCTATTGTTTGAACCTCATAATCCAGTTTGCTTTCTTCCAAAAGCATTTTTGCTTTCGCCAGAGGCATCCCAATCAAACTATGTTCCATTAAACTTCCATAATCTCTTTTTCTTTTTTAGCTACCATTTCATCCACCGTCTTGGTATATTTGTCGATAATCTTCTGGACTTCATCCGTTGCTTTTTTTGCATCGTCTTCAGTCAATTCGCCGTCTTTTTCCATCTTCTTGAGCTTGTCATTCGCCTCGCGTCTTTCATTACGAAGAGCGACCTTTGCATTTTCTCCGGTTTTTGAGACCAATTTAGTGAGCTCTTTTCTGCGTTCTTCCGTAAGCTGCGGAATCGCAATGCGAATTTGGTTTCCGTCATTGCTCGGGTTAAAGCCCATATCCGATGTTTGAATCGCCTTTTCTATATCTTTAAGCGCCGATTTATCCCATGGTTGAACCACAAGCATTCTAGGCTCCGGTGCGGAAACGCCCGCCATTTGCTTGAGTGGAGTTGGCGTTCCGTAATAATCTACGACGATTTTATCCAAAAGTGTCGGATTCGCTCTTCCTGCTCGAATTACCGCAAGTTCTTCTTTTAAAACATTCAGCGTCTTCTCCATTTTTTCTTCTAATTTTGCATGGACTTCATTTTTCATAGAATTTCTCCTCGATTTTTTTCATATTATATCATATTTTTGGATTTTGTTCTTGCTTTTCACGAAACAAAAACCTTTTTCAACAAATATTTTACAATTTCATTTTGCAGAGTCTGCGTCATCAAACCAAATACAAGTTGCTTATTCGACGATGGTTCCGATTTCTTCTCCTTGGAGCACCTTGATAATATTGTCCGGCTCTTCCAAAGAGAATACGCGAATCGGAATATTATTGTCTCGGCAAAGTGTGATAGCCGTCGCATCCATCACTTTCAAATCCTGATTCAGCACATCCAAGTAAGTCAGATAGTCATATTTTTTGGCATTTGGATTCATGACCGGGTCGCAGTCATAGACGCCGTCCACTTTTTTAGCAAGCAGGATGATTTCCGCATCAATTTCCGCCGCTCGAAGTGCCGCTGCGGTGTCGGTTGAAAAATACGGATTACCCGAGCCCGCGCCGAAGATTACGACACGACCTTTTTCCAAGTGACGCATCGCGCGGCGTCTGATATAAGGCTCCGCAACCGCATGCATGTCAATTCCGGTTTGAACACGAGTTACAACATCCAAATTTTCAAGCGTCGATTGAAGCGCGAGCGAATTGATTACCGTCGCCAACATTCCCATGTGGTCCGCTGTCGTACGGTCCATATTCTCTCCGCTGCGTCCTCGGAAAATATTTCCGCCGCCGACGACGATGGCAATCTCCGCACCGAGCGCATGCGCTTTTTTAATCGCATTGGCAATCGAAAGTACCGTTTCATTGTCGATTCCGAATCCTTTATCTCCCGCTAAAGCTTCTCCGCTGAGTTTCAACAACACTCTTTTGTTTTTTAATCCCATAATGCCTCCTTTGACTTTTCATTGCTATAAAAAGAGAACACAGCGATTGCGTATGTTCTCTCATGGTTCTGTTAATTGCCTAGCTGCTTAGCAACCTCTGCTGCAAAATCTTCTTCTTTTTTCTCAATTCCTTCACCAACTTCAAAACGCTGAATCGATGCGATTTTAATTGATTTGCCAAGTGCTTTTGCTCTATTGTCAATCACTTGCGAAATTGTTAGGTCACTGTCTTTTACAAATGTTTGGTCAAGCAAGCAAACTTCTTTCAACTGTTTGTTCAATCTTCCTTCAACCATTTTCTTTGCAATTTCTTCCGGCTTGCCTTCGTTCATAGCTTGAGCAGTCAAAATTTCTCTTTCGTGCGCGATGTATGCTTGGTCAACATCGTCTCTTGAAATATACATCGGATTCATCGCTGCGATTTGCATTGCCACATCTTTTCCGAGTTCTTCCAAATCTGCAGGAGATGCATCTGAATCAAAATTTACCAAAACGGCAATTTTTCCTGTTCCGTGAGTGTATCCGACAACAGCACCGCTCGCTTTTTCAGTCGCCAATCTTCTAAGATTCATATTCTCTCCGATTTTTGCAATCAATGCGTTAAGCTTTGTTCCGATGTCTTCGCCTGTTCCCGCGAAAGGAAGCGCTTTAAGCTCATCAACATTGTGAGGCAGTTTTTCAAGTACCGCATCCGCAACATTTTTTACGAATCCGATAAATTCTTCGTTCTTCGCAACGAAATCCGTTTCGGAGTTTACCTCAATGATTGCTCCAGTTTTCGCATCATCGGAAATGGCAATTCTTACCAATCCTTCAGCAGCAATTCTGTCCGCTTTTTTCGCAGCTTTTGAAAGACCTTTTTCTCTCAAAATATCCGCCGCTCTATCCATATCGCCTTCAGCTTCCTGAAGCGCTCTTTTTACATCCATCATTCCGGCTTGAGTTTTTTCTCTAAGCTCTTTAACCATACTTGCTGTTATTTCCATATTATCCTCCATACTGAAAAAGGCATCCAACCTTAGCTACAATGGTTGTACAAAGCTTTGGATACCTTTACAAAATTATTGTTCAATATTATTGTTCAATTTCTTCTTGTACTTCTTCAACTTCCGCGTCTTCTTCAACGCTCACTTCGCCAATCTCTCCTTGCTTCACTTCGATGATTGCTTGAGAAATTGCGCTTGTAATCAATTTGACCGCACGAATCGCATCGTCATTTCCCGGAATTGGAAAGTCGATGTCGTCCGGATCGCAGTTTGTATCGATAATACCTACTACAGGAATTCCAAGTTTGTGCGCTTCAAGAATCGCAATTCTTTCTTTTCTAGGGTCAACAACAAAAAGTGCCCCCGGAAGCTCCGGCATTTCTTTGATTCCGTTTAGGTATTTTTCCAATTTTTCTTTTTCAGCATTCAGCTTGATAACTTCTTTTTTAGGAAGCAGAGCAAAAGTTCCGTTCTCTTCCATTTCTTCCAACTTGCGAAGTCTTTCGATTCTCGCTTTGATTGTTTTGTAGTTGGTCAACATTCCGCCAAGCCATCTTTCGTTCACATAAAACATTCCTGAACGCTCAGCTTCTTCTTTGATTGCATCCTGTGCTTGTTTCTTTGTTCCTACAAACAGGATTGGTTTACCTTCTTCCGCTACGCCTTTGATGAAGTCATATGCTTCTTCAATTTTCTTCACGGTTTTTTGAAGGTCGATAATGTAAATTCCATTTCTTTCAGTGAAGATGTACTTTGCCATTTTAGGATTCCATCTTCTGGTCTGGTGACCAAAGTGTACACCAGCCTCAAGTAGTTGTTTCATACTTACTACAGCCATAATATCTCCTTTAGGTTTTTTCCTCTGACCTGTTTAAGCGACATACCATTGGCACCTTGCCGTAAACACAGGTCATGTGTTATTTGCATTTTTGCATCTGTAATATTCTACACTATTATTCAAAACAATGCAAGGTTTTTTTATCGTTTCGGTAGAATTTCCAACCAATAATTATCCGGGTCGGCTATAAAATAGATTCCCATCTTCGGATTTTCATAGACGATGCAGCCCATCTCTTCATGCTTTTTGTGCGCGGCATCATAATCGTCCGTGCGAAAAGCAAGATGAAATTCGTTATCTCCCAAATTATACGCTCTGTCCCAATCGCGAAGCCAAGTAAGTTCAAGCTCATGCTCCGATTCTTCGTTACCGATATATACGATGATAAAGCTGCCGTCGTCAGCAACCTTTCTTCGCTTTTCGGTCAAGTCGAGCGCTTCTTTGTAAAACTTCAGACTCTTGTCCAAATCAAATACATTAAAATTGTTGTGTATCATCTTGAATTTCATATTTTTTCCTTTCTCACGAAAACCGATTGGATTTTATTTCCTATAATTTATTGTATCATAATCCGAAAGAATAATGAACTGCAAAATATTTTTGTAACGCTTCCTATTATATAGTAGCGAAAAACAACAATAAAAAATCGTAAAGCTTCCTTATTATATAGGTAAATTCGGAATAGGTAAATTCGGACAAAAATTTTTATCCGGCATTTCTTGCCGAATTTGGTAGCCCGATTGCATTATTTCTGATTTGATTTTGTATTTTTGAGGTAAGTTGTAA
Source organism: Filifactoraceae bacterium (assembly GCA_041853585.1). Classification (GTDB taxonomy): domain Bacteria; phylum Bacillota; class Clostridia; order Peptostreptococcales; family Filifactoraceae; genus JAUNKE01. The sequence continues at coordinate 127 of JBGZSM010000006.1, read as the reverse complement.
AATCAAATGCATAGTAATAAATAAGTATAGAAAAAGTCATGAAGATACTGTATACTAAGTTCGACCAAAAAATCAGTAAAGGAGTATCCACATGACCCACTCTAAGTATAACACAGATAATAGCAAA
>JBGZSM010000005.1:0-18861 GCA_041853585.1 Filifactoraceae bacterium | reverse complement strand
GTTTTCAGTTTGCAATTTCAAAATACTGGATTTGCTTTCGTTGAAGAAAAGCATTGCTTATGTTGCAAGATGAAAACCATATCCTACAATATTGCGACTTTTTGAACGGAGTAAAATATGAATTCCAGACAACTTTTTTATATTACCAAAGTGGCGGAGACGGGCAGCATTTCAAAAGCCGCTGAAGAACTGCATATTTCACAGCCATCGCTCAGCCAAATGATACGAGCGGTGGAAAAATCGCTCGGCACGACGATTTTTAATCGCGACAAATCGCCGACCACGCTGACCTATGCCGGCGAAAAATATGTGGAAGCGGCTCGCAAGATTCTTCATATCGAAGGACAGCTCCTATCCGAGCTCAGCGAAATCACTTTGGAGCAAGGCGGAAAGATTCGGCTCGGCATTTCGATGCATCGCGCCATCGCTTTTTTGCCCGAAATTTTGATGCAGTTCAAAAAAGAATATCCTAATGTCGAAGTCGAAATTCACGAGCTCGGTTCCTCCAGTCTGGAGCAGCATGCCTATCTGCAAAATGTCGATTTAGCATTTTCAACGACGGGACAAAATAACAGCGACATGATTTATCTGCCGATTTTGGTCGAAAGAATCTTTTTGGTCGCGGGAAAAAATACGGCGATTGCCAATCGCATCGAATCCGGCAAGAAAATAAAAATCAAAGAAGCCGGCAAGGAAGAGTTTGTCGTTTTAAAATCAGGACATGCGATTCGCTCGATACAAGACCAGCTTTTTTCCGAATACAAAATATTGCCCAGAGTTTTCTGCGAGACCGACAGTATTGAGCTTGCAAAAAAAATGGCATTGTTCTGCGACAAGGTCGCGCTCTATCCCGAAATCGTGACGACACATCTCAATATGATGTATGGCGGCAGTTATTATGAAATAGAGCGTCCGCGTGACTTCAAAACTTTTTGCCTCTGCTATCACAAGGACATTCAAATCAAAAAATATATGCAACGATTTATCGATATTTCAATGAATCATCTGAAAAAGGAGCAATTATGCAATTCACTACTTCTACCATCTACCCTCGAGACAAATATTCGATGAAACTCGTCGACAAACTGCTTGAGCAGGAAAATATCAAAAGAGATGCCAATCTCGACTTTACGATTGGCTTATTTCACGATGATGAGCTCGTCGCAACCGGCTCTTCCTACAAGAATACGCTGCGCTGTTTTGCCGTGGACAGCAAATATCAAGGCTATGCGCTGATGAACACGCTCGTTACCGAATTGCTTAACCGACAAAATGACCTCGGTTATGACAATACCTTCGTCTATACCAAAAGAGAGACCGGAAAGTTTTTTGAAGATCTTGGATTTTATCCGATTGGAGAAACCGAGCGACTCGTTTTTTTAGAAAATAAAAAAGGACGATTTGACGATTATTTAAAAAAATTGCAATCGGAAAGTCCAATGCCCAATTCCGATGCTCGCATCACTTCGATTGTTATGAATGCAAATCCTTTTACAAAGGGTCATTTGTACTTGGTCGAAAAAGCGGCATCCGAAAATGACCTGCTGCATCTGTTCATGGTGTCCGATGATTCTTCGCTGATTCCTTTTTCGGTTCGCAAAAAACTGATTTTAGAAGGCACCAAGCATTTGAGCAATATCATCTATCATGAAACGAGCAGCTATATGATTTCGCAATCCATTTTTCCATCCTACTTTATAAAGGAAGAAAACGACATCATTTTGGAGCAGGCGAATCTCGACATTCAAATCTTTTTGCAAATCGCAAAAGCATTGGGTATTCGCTCACGCTATATCGGCAGCGAGCCGTTCAGTCGCGTGACGAATTTATACAATCAAGTGATGCAGGAAAAGTTGCCGCCCGATGTGCAAGTTCATCTTATCGAGCGCAAGTCGGAAAACGACCTCGCGATTTCCGCATCCAAAGTGCGTGAATTGATTCAAAACAACAGACTGAGCGAAATCAAAAATTTGGTTCCGAAAAGCACCTACGATTTCTTTACAAGCTCCGACGCCGAAGAAATCATCCGCAAAATACAAGCCGAAAAGGATGTCCTCCACTATTGACGCCGATTTTTGTAATGATAAAATTTTTATTAGCGGTTGAGAAATGGGGAAGAAATGTCCAATAATCTTTTGAATCGAGCGGCATCCACTTTAGCAGGCGTTCTAATCGTCGGCGCCTTTTTGCTCGCGATGATAAATTTTTTTGATTCGCGTTCGCGCAGTACAGATGAATACTTGATAACATATCCGATTGAAATTATCGAATCCAAATCGCCAAGCGAAGTGCAGGATTTGCTGAATGATGCGCGCAAAAAACTCAATCGAGCCATCAAACAATACCAACTTGCCGAAGTTGCTGATGAACTACGGGCGCAGGGTTTTGAAGTCAAACTTTTTCTCATCCAGAGCAAGGCGGATGTTTCTCCCGCTTTTAGTATTCTGTGCCCCAAAAGTAAGTATGAACACGAAACGCAGGAAACCATCGACGCTTTGTTATATAAGGCTTATGAGCAAATGGAATCCGCATCCAAAGACGGCTCCTTTAACCAAATGAAGAAAAAATTGGAGGACGAAGGGCTCAAGGTCATAACATCCTCACCGAGATAGCACAGCCGTCGCGATGAATAAAAGATAAATGATGTTTGATTTGAAACATCGAAGTAAATTTGCGTAAAAAAACAAGAGCTTGTAACGGACTCTTGTTTTCGTTTTGTAAATCGGATTTTTGATTGCAACTGGCAGATTGAGTTTTCATTTCAGATTTTGATTTCGATTTCGATTTTACACTAACCCCTAATAAACCATAGATAAAATAATATTGTTTCGTTCCGATGGAACGGCGGAAGGTTGGGTTCTAGACCTAACCCGATTTTCAAGCAAAGCGATGAAAATCTTTGGTAGGTCACATGCATGGGTTGACGAGATATACAACGACCGTAGGGAGATTGTATATCCTTAACCTACTGCCACCGTTCCCTACAAAGTGGGAAACATAGAACGGTTATTCAAAATACAAATTGTTGACAACTATTCTTTCTAATAGAGATTAGTATTAGATTATAAAAAAACATCCGTCTTTTATTGACAGATGCTATTCTTTATCATACACATTTCTTCGATGTCCGACAGACAACGCCAGAATAATCAGTTCGTCGTCTTGAAACAGACAGATTAGACGATAATCGCCAATTCGATATCTCCATTGACCTTTTCGATTCGCACTCAAAGCCTTTCCGTGCACTCTCGGGTCCTCACAGTCAATCAGGTTCTTGGAAATCCATGAGTATATTATTTTTTGCGTGTATTTATCAAGTTTTTGTAAGTCTTTTACCGCTTTCTGCGAATATTGAACCGTATATTTCTTCATAAGTCTAAAATTTCCTTTAGTTCCTCGTGAGAATAAGTTTTAGGGTTTTCAAGATATTCTTGATACGCTTCTTCCGCAACGATGATATCATATTCGTCTTCTATTCTCTCGAACAAAGCTCGCTTGAAGGCCTCTCCCACGGAAATTGCATTCAATTTCGCATAGCTTTCCGCCAATGCCTTTTCTTCTTTGGTGAGTCTGATTGAAAATGCCATACTATCAACTCCTTCCTTGTAATACATTGTATTACATTTTTTATCCGATGTCAATGAATGTACAAGACTTATCTCCAAATCGTGAAATTTATTATGACAAGCTCTAGTTTTTATTTTTAATCGGATTTTTGATTGCAACTGGCAGATTGAGTTTTCATTTCAGATTTTCGTTTCAAATTCCCGTTCCGATCTCGGATATTTATTTTTGTTGCAGATTATGGTCCCAGCAACAATGTTCCTCCGAACATAACAATCGGAAATGAAAATATCAACAGCAGATTCAAAAGCGCCGGCCACACCTTCCTTGCAACAATGCCCAAGATGCCACCGACAAGTCCCATCGCCGGAGAGAAAAACAAAGTTGTAAAACCGGCAGGCTTGAGTGTTTCAAACTTGCTCACAATACTTGCCGGCAGCAAAACGGAAATGACCAATGCCGAAATTCCAATCGCGAAAAATATCCACGAAGCCTTTGCGTATTTTGCTCTTTTTTCCATAACGCCTCCTATCTTTTGCAGTTTCATAATCCGGATTTGTAATTCCAATATTAATATTGATGTAAATCGGATTTCAGATTATACGAAACAAAATAAAATGATAAAAATAACTTGTCCAGTTCCCGATAATACTTTACCAGATTTAATTTCCATTGTTAAGTTTTCCAACTACATTTCCAAATTCAATTTTTTAAGTCGTTTTTTGTGGAAGCCTTTGAGGCGTCGAACGCGCGAGCCTCTTGAAAATGCCGTTACCACTCCGCTGAATGCGAGTGAAAAATAATAGCTGATACCGCGCGTGAGCAGCATGGCAACGACGACATTCCTTTGCCCGAATACCATCGCGTACAAGGAAATAAAACCGCCTTCCGCAACACCCATTCCACCCGGAATCGGCAAGGATTCAATCGACATCACCAGCGATGCCTGAATCGCCAAAATGGAAAGATAGCTGTGACCGCTGAGTCCCATCCCTTTGTAAACCCAAAACGGTGTGGAGTAAAGCAGTACGATATGCAAAATTCCGAGCGCAATCAGCTTCAGTAAAATCAGCGGATTTTCTTTGATATAAATCGCACCGAGACGATATTCTTCAATATTTTTTCGCGCTCTCTCCTGCCATTTCTCCACATTTTTTATAATTTTAAATCGGCTCAAAAGCTCAATTCCTTTGAAAATAATTTTCGGTGCAATTTTTTTCGAGAAAATCAAGGTGCAAAAGCATAGAGTAAGCGTCAATTGCGCAATCGCTCCGTAGAAAAACAAAATGCGAAATGCGCCCATCTTGGATAAGATATCCACGCCGCCGAAGAGCAGCGCAAAGCCGGCAACAATAAGCACCGCCAAATGATAGACGCCGTTAAAAATCAGCATCGCCAAAGAGCTGGAGCCGATTTTGATACCGTCTTTTTTCATATAATAAATTTCGGATGGTTGCCCGCCCATACAGCCCGGTGTGATGGAGCTGAAATAAAAATCAATCAAACTGTATCGAGCACAATGTCCGATTCCCGCATCGTATCCGAAAGAGTTGATGAGAATTTTGATACAAAGTGATTGACACAGAAAGAATAATCCCATGCCTACAATCGCCGTTCCCAAGTAAAAGGAATTGAATCCTCGGATTGCTTGCAGCAGGCTCGGTATTTCGTTATGTCTCAGTATGCTGAACCATGTCAACGCCATTATCGCTAATGTGAACAGCAGACTTTTTCCGTATTTTTGAAGATAGTTTTGTTGTTTCATCGCTCGTCCTTACCATTCAAACCAGTAGCCGCGCATCTCCATCATCGGTATAAATCGCTCCAATGCCGCAATCGTGTTTCGCGGTGAATGTAAATTGCCGCCCGTTCCTTTTCCCGAATCGTGTAAGCAGATGACGCCGCCGTTTTTTGTTTCTCTTAACAGTATATAACAAATTTCATCAAATGTCTTGTCCTCTCGCCAATCTCTCGGCAAAATATCCCAAAGCATCAATTGCAATCCGGCGGATTTTATTTTCCAAAGCATCGCCAAATTGATGTAGCCATGAGGCGGACGATAAAATTTCGGCTCAATGCCGAGCTCTCGTAATTTTTCCACTCCGGCATCGATATCGCGTATCGTTTGATGCGGTAATTGGTACAATGCTTTGTGATGCCTGTCGCAATGCAGTCCGATTTCATGTCCCGCCGCTTTGATTTTCTCAACGATTTGCGGATGCTGCATCGCCTTTTCCGCCACGAGAAAAAAGGTGGCTTTGATTTTGTGCTTTTGTAACAGCATGAGCAGAAGCTGTGTATAAATTTCGTCCGGCCCGTCGTCGAAGGTAAGCGAAATTTTGCGCTCGTCGATGCGCTTCGTCTTTCTCAAATATTTATAATAAATTGTCGGCAATGCCGCATAAATTCCCCATACGAAAAAAACAGTCCATATAACAAACATTTCCCCTCCTATGCGCTTTCGGATATACTCTGCAATTCAATCAAGTCCAAAATGACATCCGTATCCCATCTTTTGCTCAGCGCTTTCATATTCTTTTTCATTTGACAGCGCCAATCTTCGTCCGCCAACAGCTCCTCAATCGCCCTTATCGCCCGTCTCGGATTGTCCAGCTCGCATTGGAGCACGATGCCGATGTTTTCTTTTTTGATAAAATCCGCATTGGGAATTTCCTGCTCCAAAAAAGGTTTAAATATCACCATCGGCGTTTGCGTGCAAATCGCCTCAAAGGTCGTTATGCCGCCGGATTTTGTAAGCAGAATATCCGCCCGACTCATCCGCTCGCAGATATCATGACAGTATCCGAGCACTTCGATATTGTCAAACCGATTTCGGAGTTTGCGATACAGTCGCTCGTTTTTTCCGGTCACGACGGTCGTATGCAGCGAATCGATGTGATTGATTCGCTGATAAAAATCCAAGTCTTTCGGTATCAAACCCAAACCGCCGCCCATAATCAGCAAATGCTTTTTCGAATTTGTGCCGACAGCGGTTGCCGAATTTTCTTCCTGCATCCGATTTGCCATCTTATAATTTACCCTATCGAGGCCGCTTTTTCTGATTTTCTTTTCAAAATCTTCTCCGACCGGCATCCCGCTGATTCGTATTTCGCTCGGAGAAATTCCTATCGCCTGCAAATATTCCTTGGTCGAAGAATCCGCCACCAAGTACCAATCCGTCAACGGATTGACCCAAGTGTCATGCGGATTGATATCGGTTATTACCGTAATAAGCGGCAAATCGCTCTTCATCTTTTGTTTGTACTCCGAAATCAGCATCGAGCTTACCGAATAGGTCGAAATGACCAAATCCGCCCGCTCCTCTTGCAGCAGTCGGCTCATATGCTCATACAAATTTTTGCGTATCAAAGCGATGGTATGATTTTCGCCGGTATTTTTGGTCGCTTTCTTGTATGCCAAATTGTAGAGAGATGCCCCTTTGTTTATGAGAAGGGAATAGCTCTTGTAGATTATTTCGCAAAATTCTTTGTATGTATGCTCAAAAATATCCACCAGTTTTATCTCGTCGGAGCTGAAATTTTTGCATAGCTTTTGTTCAATCGATTTTGCCGCTGAATAATGTCCCATTCCGAACTTGCTCGTTAGAATCAAAATTTTCATCTCGCACCTCTTTCATTAAGATTTTGAACTTAATTTTATTATATAAACCAAATCTTAATATTCTATAACAAAAATTCTTAATATTTTCTTACAGATTCCATCCTTTTTGTAATGCTTTTGTCTTATAGACGCTTGAATTTTTCTTTGACGCGAGCGCCCTCTGTGATATACTTTACCCAAGGAGGGATTATGGCAAAACACAAGAGACGAATTATTTCTCAAAACAACAATATATTCATCATCGGCGAAAGCGACTTTGATCCGAAACATATTTTTGAAAACGGACAGGCTTTTCGGTGGCAGGAAAAGGACGGTGCCTACACCATCGTTGCCGGTGAATATGTCAGCCGGATAAAAAAGTTGTCCACACAGGAAATCGATCAGGAAATTTCGGGCGGAAATCTGACGCTTGAGCCATCCGAGTGCAACTTCTCGGACAAGCTTCCGATTGTCAAATTGGAGAACGCCGGCTCGATGACGAATTACGAAAATTTTTGGCGAAACTATTTCGACATGGATAGAGATTATGCCAAACTCAGGCGCGAGTTCGGCAAGATGGATAAAAATTTGAAAAAGGCGGTGGAATTCGGTGCCGGATTTCGCGTGCTCAAACAAGATTTGTTCGAAATGATTATTTCATTTATCATCTCATCGAACAACAATATCACGCGAATCAAAAATACCGTCGCGAAGCTGTGTGCTCTGGCAGGCGAAAGATTGGACGAAAGCGGCGATTTTTACAAATTCCCGACGCCACAGGCAATCGCAGCGCTGACCGGCGAGCAAATCACCCGCGAAACCGGCGCGGGCTATCGCGGCGAATACATTCAAAAAACCGCGGAGATGATTGCATCCGGCGAAATTGATTTACAACTTATCCACCACATGAGTTATGAAGATGCGCATCAGGAACTGCTCAAACTTTCCGGCGTCGGCCCGAAGGTTGCGGATTGCATTTTACTTTTCGGAAATTCGATGGACATTGCATTCCCCGTCGATACTTGGGTAATAAAATTGATGAACCATTATTATCTCGGCAATGAAAAGAATATGAAGAAGATAAAATCCAAGGGCATTGAGCTTTTCGGTGAAAAAGCGGGGATTGCGCAACAATATCTTTTTTATTATGCAAGAGAAAATAAAATTGGAACAAAATTAAAATAGAATTAAAGGAGAAATTATGAAACTGGTCAATTATCGATACAAAAAACATTCCACCTTGCATTTGGGTGTGCTCACAAAGGATGGCAAAAAAGTATTGGACATTGCCAAAATTTTGGGCGATGAGTTTGCCAAAGCGACAATGCTCGATTTGATAAATGCCGAGCAAAATGTTATCCTTCCGAAATTGCAAGATGCGATTGATTCGGAAAGTCCGGACGGCAAAGAAATTGAGCGCGTTGACCTGCTCGCACCGATTCAAAAACCTATCCATGACATCATCTGTGTCGGCGAAAATTATTCTGCACATCGGGACGAAACCGCGGGCAAGATTATCGACGAAAAAGAATTGCAAAACCGCAATACCATCTACTTCGGCAAAAGAGCGAATTATATTTTGGGCGACGGCGAAATTCTGAAATCACGATTTGACATCGACGAAAAACTCGATTACGAAGTCGAGCTCGGCATCGTCATCGGCAAGACCTGTCGGGATGTCGCACCTGAAAATGCGAAGGATGTCATCTTCGGCTTTACGATTGTAAACGACTTGTCCTATCGCGATATTCAGGTCAAGCACAACCAATGGTATCGCGGCAAAAGTTTGGACGGTCTGACTGCGGCGGGTCCATGCATCGTCACCGTTGACGAATTTGATTTTCCGCTTTCGCTCAATCTGACCAGCCATGTGGACGGCGAACTGCGACAAAACGGAAATACCAAAGAGCTTATCACCGGCATTGAGCAAATCATTGCCGAGCTTTCTCGCGGAATGACTTTGGAAGCGGGCGACATTATCGCCACCGGAACACCGGCGGGCGTGGGCGCAGGATTTAATCCGCCGAGATTTTTGAAAAAAGGACAGCAGATTACATGTACGATTGAAAAAATCGGCTCCATCACCAATGTCGTTGAATAGAAAAGCTGCTCAAAACGGATTTGCGCAACCTCAGAAGTCGGATAGGAAAAGCCAACTTTTCAGCTCGGCAACAATTTTGGGATAATCTTCGACAAGCAAAAATTTATACAACACAGTAAAAAATGGCCGGCTCTCACGAGTTTGCCATTTTTTGCATGAGTTTCTTCCTATTATATAGCAGGCTCCCAATTTTTTTAATTAGCCCAAGTCCAATTTCAAATCACTGCTCTTAATCCAGCCCATTTTTCGCAAGATATTCGCAAAAAACAGCGTCAAGATTGCCGGCAAAACAAAATGCAGAATCGCGATGTATAAAAAAATCGTGCTTGATGCAACTCCCGCTTCACTCATCGCCTGATAAGTTCCGAACTGACCGACAAAACCGCTCGTTCCCATTCCCGAGCCGATTGGCGTGTTTTGCATTTTGAACACCAATGTCGAAAGCGGTCCTGTAACAACCGATGCCAAAGTCGGCGGAATCCAAATTTTCCAGTTGCGCACAATATTCGGCACTTGAAGCATTGAAGTACCCAAGCCTTGCGCAACCAATCCGCCCCATCCGTTTTCTTTATAACTCATCACCGCAAAGCCGACCATCTGCGCCGCACAACCCGCCGTTGCCGCACCGCCCGCCAAACCGCCGAGCGACAACATCATTGAAAGCGCCGCCGAGCTGATTGGCAAAGTCAACACCATGCCCATGACCACTGCCAGAATAATTCCCATCAAAAATGGTTGCAAAGTCGTCGCGTACATGATAAAACCGCCGAGCGCATTCATCGCTTTTGCAATATAAGGTCCAATCGTCGTTCCGATAAATACGCCTACAAAAACCGTGACCGCCGGCGTCACCAAAATATCCACCTTCGTTTCTTTGGAAACCAACTTTCCACATTCCGTCGCGACCAAGACCGACAAAAAAGCCCCCGCCGGTCCCCCCATCGCATTGCCGGCTGCACCGGTAACCACCGAGGCGAACAAAACCAAAGGTGGCGCTTTGAGCGCATACGCAACCGCGACTCCAATCGCCGCTCCGGTCATGTCACGACTGATTGGCCAAAGCACTTCCGTCAAAAAAGTCAACCCGAGCTTCGAGCCGATTGTGTTGAGAATCGTCCCAATCAACAACGACGAAAAAAGTCCCAGTGCCATATGACCCATCGCATCCACCAAGTAGCGTTTCACCGAAATTTCGATATCCTTGCGTTTCAAAAATTTAATCATTTTGCCTCCGACTTTTGTTATATTATAATCAAAAAACAGACTATTATTAGAACTATTGTAACAGTTATTCTGATTTTTTCAACCAAAGTTTTTCGATTAACTAACATTATAGAAGCCAAAAATATTGATTTCGTTTATTTCTTTGAAAAAGCAATAATTATACACTTATGCTATATCCCAAAAATATTTTGTTATACAATTATCCCAGTTTACAAATCCGAATTATGAAATCAAAGTTCATCTCAAAATAGGAAATCCAACTCGCAATCCAAACTTTAATTTCAAAATCACAAATTCAAAATCGTAAATCTAAATTCTAATTTCAAAATAGAAGTTGCAAATCCAACTCGCAATCCAAAGCTCGATTTGAAAATAGCAATTCAAAAATATGAACTCTATTTTACAAATTTTTTCAAAACAAAAGCCCATCTTTCGACAGGCTTTGCTTTAATTTTTACGAATTTGACGGATACTTCCTTCCGAAATTTCGATGACTTCATCCATATATCCGGCAAATTCGACATTGTGCTCAATAAAAATACATATCTTATTATCCAAAAATCCGATTACATTTTTCAAAATTTCGCGCGCAGTCGTTTTGTCCAACGAGCTCGTCAATTCATCAAAGATATATAAATCATACTCTCCCCGATAAATCGCTCGAGCGACCAACAATCGCTTTTGCTCGCCCATCGACAAATCCTTGCCGCCTTCGCCAACCGGAAAATCGCCTTTTAGTCTTGCCAAATCCAGCAGATGAGTAATTTCCAAAATCTTGGCTAACCGTTTCTCATCGACATTTTTTTCAAACAGCAAAATATTGTCGCGAATGCTCATGTTGAAGATATATTCGTCCGGCATCATGCAAATTGCTCTCGGTTTTCCTTGCACTCGCTGCCCCTGATAATAATAGCGAACTTCGCCCGATTGCAGGGGATAGAGCCCTGCAATAATTTGAACCAATGTCGTTTTTCCGCTGCCCGTCTTGCCGACAATCATTTTTTTACATGGCTTGGCAAATTCCAAATTTATATTTCTTAAAATCGTTCTTTGGTCAAATGCAAAACCGACTTCTTCCAATTCCACCTTATCCACAGAGCATCTCTCAGTATTTTCTTCTTTTCGAATCGCAAGCATTTTATCGATTCGCTTGCAAGATGCCAACAGACGCACAAGCACAAAGTAAAGCTCGTGAAATTCAATCAGCGGGTCGGTCAGAATATGATTATACATCAAAATCGCAGTCAACCGCCAACCGTCATTGATTTTTCAGATACGAACAGGGAAGACAGGATTAAAATCACTCCAATGGTTATCATAAAAAGACTGCTCAGGTAGAAATAACTCAAAGATTTCAGCTTGGATTGTTGGAGCATCGTTTCATTTCTCTGATTTATTCCCTGCTCCAAAACTTTTTCATATTCATCGGTCACGCTAAACAATTTGAGTGTAAAAATACCTCGAATCCCTTCTTCAAATCGCTTCCACATATTGATTGAAGTGATTTTGAGTTGCTCCCCGTTTTGTTGGGATGAGTTCTCAATACTTTTTACAATCAGCGAAGTAACCAGCCCAAGCGGAATAATTATCAGCGGCATAATTTTGTTGATTGTCAGCGTGAAGTAGAGTGCAAACAAAAAAGATATGCCCGAGAATACAATTTTGATAATCGGCAAAACCGAATTTCCCGAGACCAGTTCCACATCCTCTATCAGCAGATTGTTCAGCTCCGATGAAGTCAATTTTTTTAAATCAAGAATTTCCGCACTCAGCAATTTTCGGAAAAGCTCTTGTTGAAGCTGCATTCCAACTTTTCGTTGCAATTTCTCGGTAGCATATTCCATCCTTGCATAGATTCCCGCCCTTAAAATTTGCGCAACCAAGTACAGCATTCCCATCCACAGAATCTGCTGCACATATCGTTCTTCATTACCGACGGCTTGGTTGACGATGCCCTCAATCAGTTTGATGGGCGCATTATTCAAAAATGCCGCCATCAGCACCAAGCAAAGTATCCCGACAATTCTTTTGTCTTGTAATATCGTCCTTTTGTATAAATTCTTCAGCATATTTCACCACTATGTACTCCAACGAATGATACTCACAATCTCACAATACGATTTCTTTCATTGTACCAAAAAACGACGGTTTTTTCATCCGTTTGATTTCTCGATTTACTTCAAAATCAATATTCCGAATTCAATCCATTTTCTCTTGAGATTTTGTAGCTGAAATTGAATGCAAACAAACCTATCAAAAAATAGATTCCGCTGATAAAAAGAAGCATCAGCCAATCGTAGCTGCTTACCGAAATTCCGTTCAAATACATTTGTGCAATCTCTATCCCCTTCGTCAGCGGAAGGAATTGCGCCATATATGCCATTGGCTTGGATAAATCTGTTAGCGGAATGATTCCGCCGGTAAAAAACAGCAAAATATTGGTGATAATCGCCTCAAAGGATGCCGACCGCCCCCCTTTTTGCTCCCTGTCATTGGGACAGCGCTCGATAAAATCTTCCCCAATGAGAAAATTTATTTCTTCTATTATATATCATTTCGGGAAAATTGATAAGCGGCGATTGTGGCGAATACAAAAATCCAAATACCGAGAATGAAAACAGCACCTATCATGCCAGAATATTCCATGCTGTTTTTTGTCGCTATACCCGAGAGCGTATGGATAGCGGAAGATGGCAAAACCGGAACGACTAGCGATTGTAGGATTTTAGGAAGCAGTTTTGAAAAAATCGGAAGAAACAGAACCGATGCGGGCAAAACAATTCCCGCCGCGGTATTCTTGGCGATAAAGCTTGCGCACACCGCCAACAAAGAGTAAAAAACAGGCATGACGATGCAGCCGGCAACCAATTGACGAATCGTATCCGACTCCGGCATCGGCTTATGGAGCGCAGAAACGAGAAGTTTTCCGTTCATCAGCGTAACGAGCGCTACAATAATGCCGATTATAAGCGCAATTAAAAAGAAAATAGAGGCTTTTGCAAAGAAATATTGCCTTCTTTTCGGAGCAGCCGACAGATAGGACTCAATGCTCCCCTCCTGAAATTCCCGTCCGATTTGAATGGCGGCAAAGATCAGAAGAAAAATACTCACCGCATCGACGCCGAGCAAATTTATCGAAATGATTTCCATCGGTTTCAGTTCCGATAGAGTTCTTCCTTGCGTCAGCGATGTTGTCAACGAAAAAAGCAGTCCGGTCAAAATTCCGGCAAGTGTTGCAAAAATAAGATAGATACGAGAAGATTTGATAAAGTAAATCTTCAGGTATTCCGAGCGAATCATTTTCATTATTCTCTCTCCTTTTCCTCTCCCAAAAGATTGGTGCCGCGATACTGTACCCGTCCTTCCACCAGCTCCGCAAAAAGTTCTTCCAAAGAAGGCTGATGCGTCGCCAACTCGTAAATGCGCAAACCATGCTCAAAGGCTCTGTCCCCTATCCGTTTCGGACTCATCTTCCGAACCCGCAAAAAGTTTTCCGGCGTCATCTCCACCGAAATACCTTCGGATTTTAGAATCTCGTACAGCTTGGGCGCATCATTCGTCTGCACCTGAATATAAGAACTGAGACTTTCTTCTTTTAATTCTTCCATATTCATATCCGCAATCAGTTCCCCTTGCGCGAGCAGAATAATCCGCTCGGCAATCTCCTGTACTTCGCTCAAAAGATGACTCGATATAAGAATCGCCTTTCCCCGCCTTGCCAAATCGCGAAGAATGTTGCGAAGCCAATGAATACCATCGACATCCAAACCGTTAAACGGCTCGTCCAAAATAAGGGTTTCGGGGTCTCCGATAAGTGCGGCTGCCAAGGCGACACGCTGACGCATACCGAAAGAGAACTCTCCGATTTTTTTATTCCCGACCTCTTTTAAACCGACAAGAGCAAGCACTTCTTCCGCTTGTTCTTTTTCCAAATCGGATGTCGATGCCATAATCTGCAAATATTGTCTCGGACTCAGGCGTCTGTCGATTGCATTGGCATCCACCATCGCGCCGACTTTTTGCAAGGGAACTTCCAGCGTAGAATAAGATTTTTCATCTACCGTCACTTCACCCGCACTCGGTATCACTAAATTTAAAATCATTTTTATCGTCGTCGATTTGCCCGCTCCGTTCGGACCCAAAAAACCGGTCACGACACCCGGTTGCACCTGAAAGCTGATGTTGTTGACTGCGATTTTATCTGCATATTTTTTGGTAAGATTTCTGATTCGTATCATCTGAAAATCCTTTCTCTATTCCGCTTTGGTCATTTTGCGGAAAAAATTGCAAAGGCATCATCCATAAATCGTTTCGCCGAATTCAGCATCTCGGAGTTTTTAGGCAACATCCGCTCTTCCAAATTCAGCTCGGATAACTGTTTTATCAAATCCAAATCCCCATCGGTAAAGGAGATAATCTCATCCCACCAGCGTCTGACCAAATCCTGTGCTTCTTGGCTTTCCGAAGAGAAGTTTTCATGTATCAGCAACATAGCTTCAATCAAAATTTCTTTCCATTTGTGATAAAACTGCCGCGTCTGCTCCAAATCGTGAAAATGTTGCGAAAGAATGTCCTGCTGTTTTTCATCCAACATCTGATTCGCCTGTGCAAAAATATCATCTCCGGGCAGCGCGCTGAAAAATTGGAGAAAAAGCATCAGCGGAACTTCTTTTTCCTCTTGAACCCTATCGGACATAATGCTGAGTGCAACAAAAGAAGTGTGAAGATGTTCTATTTTTTGGAGCAACAACAGCTGCTGATTTTTGAACACTTCCAACAATTCATCCCGATTCGGCTCAAACAGAAGATTTTTTTTGATTTGTTCCAACGAGAATCCTACAGATTTATACAATACGATTTGCTGCAACTGAATCAAATCCGCCTGCGTGTAATATCGGCGACCTCCCTCCGTCCTTCCGGCGGAGCGGAGCAGTCCGATATTGTCATAGTGCTGAACCGCTCGGATGGTCAAACCGGCGGCTGCGGCAATCTCGCCGCTTGTATATCTTTTTTCGTCCATGCTGCATCCTCCTTGATTTCATTATAATACATTACGCTGCGTCACGAGCAAGGATTTCTTAAAAATTTATTTTCACTTTAACTCTCGAAAACTCTTTACGGTAAACTTTTTGTTTATAAGACCCCATCAAGCAATTATGTTTTGAATTCTGATGCTCGTCTTTGATTTTTGATTCCAATATTGTTTTTAATTCTAAAAACCTCCAAAGTATTTGGTTTCCCTTCTCTACTTTGGAGGTCATCAACTTCTTTTCTCGATTGTTCTTATTTCCGCTCGGACATATATTTTTCTATTTCTTCGGAGGTCAATTTTCGTACCTGCGTGTCCGCATATTCTCTATACTCTTCGACAATAAAAGCTGGTTTCATGCTTTCACAGGATTTTCCTTTATTCTTTTTCAAATAGGCTTTCAAATCTTCGACATCCGCAAAAATTTTGTAGGAGCATCTGCCGTTTTCACTTTTTATTTCGTAAATACCGCATGATTTTTTCATACTGAAATCAGCAGTTCGTAAATATAATTTTGCGATTTCCAATGACTTAAAAGGGAAATTCCACCTTTGCAATCCTCGCTGAGCGTCATGCTCAATGCAAATGCATCGCCCACAACTTCCACAGATGTACTGCCTATGATTCTCCAAGCAATCCAACGGATTTAGTAATGGGGTTATTCTGTTGTTGTTGACATAACATTCCAAACACATACTGCACCTCTTTTCCAAAGCGAACCACATCCTTATACTATTTATGCCCAGTAGTTGTGTTTCAAAACTCTTTAGAGACATCTCAGTTTTTCAAGCCGAATGAAAACTACAAGGCTTCATTTCCAATCACAACAAACCTAGGTCTTTCACTCATTTTTAAACTTTGTGAAAAAAACTTCGGATAATATAAAAGGAAGTATCGGCTTTCGCTCCTACTTCCCTCTTCAAGTGTTTTGGACTCAATTAGAATCTGTAAATCATGATATATTCTTCTTCATTTTCACGGAAAATCTCAAATCCGATTTTCAAATACATTTGTGCTGCGTAATTTGCCTTTTGGACGGATAAGGATGCTTGCTGATATCCCTGCATTTTAAGTTCCGTCAGCATTTTTTTCATGAGCTTTGTTCCAACCCCTAAATTTCGATATTCTCTAAGAAGCGATACCGAAAAAGACGGGGTTTCATCATCAATATGACCGTAATCATTCATAATTCGAACCCACACCGCACCGATGATTTGCCCTCCGACTTCCGCAACCAAACAATTGTCACCTCTATTCTTTCCGAAGTTTTTCACATACAATTGCAGCTCCGGCAAATGGGTTATTTCTCGAGGCAGCGGCTCTGCTCCTTCCGGTATAAAAATCGCTTCATACAGAAAGTCGTCCAAAATTTCCACTTCATCCGCTCTTATTTTTCTTATTTTGTAATTCATATAGCCCTCCGATTTATTATTATAAATCAGTTTGCAATCCACACATAGCTACCTCCTTACATTTTCGCTTTTCAAATCACATTTTCCATTTTCAGTCCGAGTCCGAATTCTCGATTTCGATTTTTTATTCAATTTCCATTTTCCATTTTGATTTGTAACTTGCATTTCTATTTTCGATTTTTCATTTTCAATTTTTCCCTCGGCTCATATTCAGCACATTGTCAAAGGATGCCAAATATTCATCGTCGTAATCATGGCTGATGACGATTTTAATCGGCGCATCGAGTTGCTTGATAATTTCCTGAATCTTTTGGGTGTTTTCTTTATCCAAATTTGCAGTCGGCTCATCCAAAATGATACAATACGGTTTTTCAAGCATTGCCCGCGCGATGGCTATTCGCTGATATTCACCGGATGAAATAAATTTTCCGCCATGTCCGAGCTCGCTCTTCTCCAGCATCTCTTTGCCAAATCCGACCTGACTTGCAACCGCCGCCACTTCTTCATCGGTATAATCTCGATACATGCGAATATTTTCTTTCAAACTGTCGTTGATGACATAGGTATTGGCACCGATGTATCGAACCATCTCCGGTATCGAATTGATGTCTATTTCTCGAGCATCCATATTGTCGTACAAAATTTTGCCCTCAAAGTCGGCATAAAATCCGGCGATGAGTTTTGCCAAGGTACTTTTACCCGAACCCGATTCCCCGATAATAATGTAGGAATTATCTTTTTTGAAATGATAATCAAATCCGTCGAGTACCTGCTTATCGGCTAAACGAAGGGAGACATTTTGAAAAAGAATATCGCCTTGTCGCACCGATTTTCCGCTTTGCTCCGGTCGAACGAGAAATCCTTCAAGCTTTTCCCGAATCGGCTTGGTCGAATTCATCAAATTGTTGTTTGTGGATACGACATTGATTGGTGCGACGACGGAATTTAAAATTTGCACCGCCGTCATCAAACCACCGGTAGTGATTTCACCTCGAATGACAAAATAGGAACCGACCAAAATACAAAGCAGTTGCACGGAAAAGGAAATACCGCTCACAATATAAGCTACGCCGCCATCGGTGAGCGTTCTTCGAAGTCGGGCATCTTCCAAATCATTATCCTCTTTGTCCATCTTTTGAAACAGTCGCTTGCTGACATTGAGCACTTTGAGCGATTCAAATCCCGACAGGATGTTTTCGAGCTCTCTCATAAATTTTTCATTGCCGGCGGAGAATCGAATTCTGGATTTCTCCTGAAGTTTCATCAAGAATGACGGGAACAAAATAATAAGCAAAGTCAATCCGATGAATATGAGCGCCATCAACCAATGGATGCTGAACAGCGCGCCCAAGCTGATGAAAAACGCAATGACGGATACGACGGTATCATATTTTCTTTCGATATAATTGTCGTTGATTTCGTTGATATCCTGCGTCAACATATTGTAGTAAAAGGACATATCTTTTTCCTGATATTGATAAATCGGCATTTGTGAAAGATTGTTATACACCCTCCCCTTGATGTCGTGCAGAATTTTTTTGGACAACAGCCCGCTTAAGTAAGAATAGAGAATCCCGAACAATGTGTAAGAGACGATGAACAAAATGATAAGTACAATGAAAAAGGTCAATCGCGACAGACCGCCCTGCGTAATATTATCAATCATCTGCCCGATAATATATGCCACCAGCACATTGACCAAAGAAATGACGACACCCACAAGAATCGTCAGCGCATACAAAAACTTGTGTTTTTTTAATATCTCCCGCATAATTCCTCCTTTGATATGAAATTTTCGCCAAGCGATTGTTTTTTTATAAAATGATTGTATCATAAACTTCATTTTAATTTCAAGAAAGTATTTGGACATAAATTTTTTTGATACTGAGATCTCTCTCATAAAAATCCCAGATACGAAACAAGAGATTTTT
>JBGZSM010000004.1:0-11746 GCA_041853585.1 Filifactoraceae bacterium | reverse complement strand
ATTTCTGTTAATGTATGTTTACCGTGTTTGAGAAGGATGTAATTTCATAGGTATGCAAAACTAGAGAACTTACATCGATTTGCTATGAGTGGTTTGAGAAGGATGTAATTTCATAGGTATGCAAAACATGAAAAAAAATATTCCTGCCGAAGCAATCGTTTGAGAAGGATGTAATTTCATAGGTATGCAAAACTTTAAAGAACGGTGAAGTTTTAGTTAATGATATTGGAGGGGATGTTCAAGGAGTATCGGGTGTAATTATTTAACTGGCGAAGAATGTGTTGTCAAAAGAATTTTTTTCGGGAGACCCAAGACAAAATGAATTTTACAAGGACGGAAAAGTCCAAATCAATATCAATTCTCCGCGGGCGATGTCCAGTACATTCGATCACGAAGCATATCACTTCCTAAGAGCGCAAGATAAAAACGAGAAATTGAACACCTTTGAAAACTTCCTTTTGAACAATGCGGGAACGCTCTTGCAAAATGATAGCCTAGACAATGCAATTCAAAACAAAATGGCGGAATATCGTCAATATGGCGTAGATTTGACCTTGTATGACGCGAAAGAAGAAGTATTTGCGGATGCCGTCGGAAGATTGTTTGAAGATGATGGAGCAATTCAGCACCTTTACAAAACCGACCGAAATCTTTTCCAACGGGTTTATGACTGGATTGTCCACACAATATTCAAAATCGGCAAGGACACCGATACCAAATTGTTGATGGACGCACAACGAAAATTCGTATTGGCTATGCAAGAAAGTAGCGGGGTATTGCGCGAGAATGCGGACAATAGTCCAATGGCTTCGTATGTAGGAACGGACGCAAACGGTATTCGTTACTATGAAAGCGATATGAAAAAATACACCAAGAAAGAATCGGTTGAATATTTTGAAGCGCTTGCTGATTTGTTGCTTGAAAATGAAAACATTCAAATGGACTTTCACGGAAATGTACTTGATATAAATGTTCACGAAGATTTTATTGGCGAAACCAAACATCAAGATAAAACCAGTTTGTTCAAAGATATTACAAAAATGCTACCTTATTTGGCGGATATTATTGAGAACTCAAAATGGGAAAGCGGTCAACCAGAGAAGAAAAAGAGCAGTAGCACTTCAAGAAGAAGCCGACGACATAGAGATTTTGTTTACTGGGATTACTTCAAAACGACCATTTTTATGGATGGAAAGCCGTTTGATATTCGAGTAAATGTAGTAACTGATAAGCAAGGGGATAAGAAATTATATCAAGTTTTGGCGCACAAAAA
The DNA here is from genome assembly GCA_041853585.1 of Filifactoraceae bacterium. Taxonomy (GTDB): domain Bacteria; phylum Bacillota; class Clostridia; order Peptostreptococcales; family Filifactoraceae; genus JAUNKE01. Next base: position 10,473 of record JBGZSM010000004.1, on the reverse strand, counting down.
TAGAAAAGGTATTACGGCAGACCCCTCGATTTCTCAAGTGTCTTCAAATTCCGTAATACCTTTTCAAAGTATAACTAGTGTACCACAAGGGGCGCAGGGTGTCAATACCCAAAATGAAAAATACAGTTTCGGCGACTCGCTTTACGAAAAGCGAGGGCGAGGACGGCAAGGTTCAAATCAATATCAATTCCCCTCGTGCGATGTCCAGTACATTTGCTCACGAAGCGTACCACTTCCTAAGAATGCAGGACAAGAACGAGAAATTAAACACTTTTGAAAACTTCCTTTTGAACAATGCGGGAACGCTCTTACAAAACGAGAGCCTAGACAATGCTATTCAAAACAAAATGGCAGAATATCGTCAATATGGCGTAGATTTGACTTCGTATGACGCAAAGGAAGAAGTATTTGCGGAAGCAGTCGGACGATTGTTTGAAGATGAGGGGGCAATTCAGCACCTTTACAAAGCCGACCGAAATCTATTCCAACGAGTTTACGATTGGATCGTTCATACCATTTCCAAAATCGGAAAAGACGCAGATACCAAATTGTTGATGGACGCTCAGCGTAAATTCGTATTGGCTATGCAAGAGAGCAGCGGAGTATTGCGGGAGAATGCAGATAATAGTCCAATGGCTTCGTATGTAGGAACAGACGCAAACGGAATAAGACATTATAAAAGTGATTTGATAGGTTATTCGGAAGATGACAGAAAATGGTTTTTTAACACATATTTTCAAGACCATTTTAACGGGGCAGAAGTTGAACTGGACGGCGTCGACGGAGAAATAAAAGTCAAGGCGAATAGAAAAAGTATAAATAAAAATCTTTATTCTGGAAACGCAGCGGAAAAAACTAAATTTCCTTTTGATTTGGTAGATATCCTTAAGAACGCAAAATTGAACGACATTGAAAAAGAACCATCGTTTTTCGATCCAAATATCGAACCCAAGAATGACGCACATCGGAATACTAAATATTGGCATCATTATAAGAGTATTGTTAATTTAGATGGAACCGACTACGAAATAACATTTTCTGTTGCTGAAAAAGTCAACGGAAGTTTCAAGTTTTATTATGCAGGAATGCAAAAAGCAAGCATTCTGACAGGAAGTCTTAACGACCGCCACCGTAGAATACTTGCTTCTAAAGACAGTATAGACGAAAATCAATTCAAAGTCAATCCTATTTTGGAAAATAATTCAAGCGATGTTTTTTCTATGGTGGACAGTCTTGATATCGACGGCAATTCAACGCCGCTACATTTGCGTAACGATGATGAGTTGTATTCTCTCGGCGATGGCACTCCACCACCGATGAACTTTGAATACGATATTGACAATCCGAGCCGTCAGCAAAAGGTACGAAGTGTATTTGAAACGGCGTCGGAGAGCGAACGGGTAGCACCCGAAATTCGAGAAAACATCTTGAAGAACATCGAGGACAAAGCACCGTCGGTAATGTACGATGTTATCTCAAATAAAGAAACCATCGACAAAGCAAAGCATATTTTGGAAACGCAAGGAGCGGAGCAGACCGAAGCGGCGATTGAACATAAAATCGCAACAAACCAAAATTTGACATTAGATGATTTGGCAATCGCAATCGGAATGGTCGAGCATTACTCAAAGATTGGCGACCTCGAGAAGTCCGAAAGAATGATTTGAAAGTTTTTGTGCAGATGTGGGTCAGCATGGATATTTGCATATCAGGTAAGATGAGCACACGATTTAATAGAGTATTTTTCGAATTTGGTAATGGTTTTACGATACAAATGGAAGATATTAAAATGAGAGATCATATTAAGAATCTGGTGGAAGTGAATCCGTACTAAAAAATTTGATAGTGTATCAAGTGTTGCATTGCGAAAAAATATAATGAACCAGAAACAAAAAGCGATCAAACTATTTACAAAAATCATATCCAAATCGGACGATATAAAGGAAGCGAAACTTTTTGTATATGATTAAAAATAGGATTAAACAAAATGTGTTTAAGAAAAAAGTTTGGTCACTGTTTTGAGAAAAATGATTTATGAATTTCAAAATACAAGTGCTCTCCGACAGTTTGCCGAAGATGAAGAGTTGAAATAAAAAAGCCTCCTGTGTTGTTCTCCAATCATTCGATTTTAATCTAATTTTTGTGGGGCAATCGTAGGAGGCTTTGTGATGATATATTCTTCGTGTGTTTTGCTACAAAAATTTATTTTACTTGCCATTTGATTGGAGTGTTTACTTTTTCGCACACGCCGCTTTCTTTTCCAAAGTAAGTTTGAATCATTTCTTCGTTTTTTTCATAGACTTCATACGAAGAAACGCTTTTGTTGTCCCTGTCCTGAGCGATGCTTTCGACAATAATATATTTCGTATCGGAATCCGGAATGATTTTCTCCGGCATCTCTTGCGGAGGGTACTCGGCTTGTCGAATTACTTTGTTGTTTTTGTCCATTTGCAAAATTTTGATTTGCTTCGGCGCATAAACGACCTTGGTTTTCAGATTGATGCTAATTTTATCTTCCACCTTCATTTGACCGGAAAAACTTTGGTTGAAGGTTTCGGCAATTTGGTGTCCCCAGTTATCGCCGACATGATTCATTGGAGTATAAAATGATTGACCATCGCTCGCGTAGATGCTTCCATCCGCCCGCCGATAGATATAAGCGATATTATAAAGAAACTCTTCTTTGCTATTTTTGTCCAATGAAAAGAGAACTTCGCCTTCCAATTGAACTTCCTTTGCTTTATCCGAAGATTTGACATACACTTGTAAATCCGAAGTATTTTTCTCGACGGAAGAGCTGATCGTGAGACCATTTTCTTCATCCTGCTTAGTATTGTAATAAAAATAGGCGAGCACTTCTTTTTGCAAAAATTGATATTCCGAATTCTCGATTGTCTTGCCGTCGTCGCTTGACAATTTTTCGGTAACGAGCGTCGCTTCAATTTTTGGAGAATCCACAAGTGATTTTTCGATTGCCTCTTCTATGCTTCTGCCTTCATATATTTGCGGAGGTTTATTTTTATTTTCTTCAAATTCTGAGAGAAATTTTTCGCTGAGCAACATTCCGACTAAACGATCTTCACCGGAATGGGAATGAGCTAATTTAAAATTATCGATTATCAGTATCAACGGAATCAGTACGACACCGATTATTATATATCTAATCTTCATTTTCAACCTCCTCTAAATTTCCGTCAAATTTTAATATGTCACCGACATCGCATTGCAGATAGTAGCATATCCGATTGACGGTGTTGAATCGAACCCCTTTCGCCTTACCGCTACGCAAGATGGAGAGATTGGCTTCGGTGATTCCGACGAGCGCGCAAAGTTCTTTGGATGTCATTTTGCGCTCTTTTAGTATTTCTTCAAGATGAATTCGTATCGCCACAAGCACCTCCTAAACAAACAAGTCGTTGTCTTCTTTGATGCGTCTGCCTTCTTCAATGTATTTTGTGAAGAGTAGAATCCCCAGCACAAATAGCGTGGATGATATCGGGAAATAGACATTTGCGTTAATGTTTTGCAATTTGCTTCGGTTGATGAGTTGATAAAGATTATAAAAGATATTGCTGAAAATCAGAGTTCCCAGAGCGTAAGAGGAGAACTCAAAAAGTTTTCCTGAGAGCGCAACGACTTTTTCGCTATATCGATTGAGATTGAGTTCTTCCACCAAGTCCATCGCACAGTAAGCGAGCACCATGTTGATAAGATATGGTAGGCTGATGATGATGCTTCGAATGAGTATGAAGATTTTTTCCGCGCGATGCGGGTCGATTTGCACGATGTTAAAATCCATTATTTCATCTTGCGCAATTTGTATCCAAAGATTTTGCAATTCCCGTGTCGCAAAAAAGAATGCGCAAGCCAGCGAGCCGATTGCAAGAGCGCTAAGCAGCCAAGAGAAATATCGATGAAGCATTTCAGTCTTGGCGTCAACAAACGATTGGAGAAAACGCAGCACAATGTAGCTGATAATTACGGAAAACAAAGTCATATTATAAATCATCGCGACCGCATCGGGATCGGACGCCGGCAGATGTCGAGCGACATTGCTCGGATTGATGCTGTAATAAATCCCGGTGAACAAAAGAATGCTGGTTAGAATAAGCAGCGTATCCTTCCACTCGATGGAGCGTTTTTTGCTCTGAGCACCGAGCACGAATATCGGAAGCAATGCGATGACGACATAGAGAATGATGGCAAAGGCATTGCCCGTTGTGCCCGACAAGGAGAGTTTGCGCAAAACATCGGCAATTTGCTTCAGTGGAAAGGCAAGCCAGCTATAGGCATTGAGCAGCTTGGAGCCAAACAAAGAAAGGAGCAGACAGATAATGGATTCAATCAGTAATATTCGGCGCAGTTTTTCTTTTTTCATAATTTCCTCTTTCCAATGCGTAATCGAAAAATTGATTTGCAAAATACCAATGCTTTTTCAAATCGAGCCTGTGGAATTTACAATTGCTAGAGCAATTTTTTCGGCAAAATCATTTACGCTCGCAAAGCATTCCTGGCGATGAAGTTAAAATTTATTGAACAAAGTATCGCTTTGTTTTCTTGTTATTGTTTCGCGATAATTTTGATTTTATTCTAGCGGAAGAATTATTGTTTGTCAATAATTTTTTGTTTTTTATTTTGAAATCAAGAATGCAAAAAAATCTTCTTCACCGATAAACCGCTCGGTCATTGAAAAACTTTGCGCAAATGTTTATAATATGAATTGATGAGAGAAATGGAGAGCGAATGGAAAATAGACAATATGAATTTTTGTCCCGCATTTACGATGAGCTGATGGCGAATGTCGATTATCCGAAGTGGGCGCAGTTTATGAGTGATTTAGCGGAAAAGCAAGGGGAGAAGCCGATTAATATTTTGGAACTCGGTTGCGGAACGGGCAATATAACTTTAGAACTTTTGAAAATGGGCTATGAAGTCGTCGGTGTCGATATTTCGGAAGAGATGTTGGAGATTGCTCGAGAGAAAACCGCGGATTTCGGGGAGAAGGCAATTTTGATTACGCAGGACATTACGGATATGGATTTTGATGTGTATGAAATTGATTGCGTGATGGCTTGCAATGATACTTTTAACTATATCGTTGAGAAAGAAGAGCTGGCTTCTTTGTTTGACTATCTGTATCCGCGGATGAAAAAGGGTGGACAGCTTGTTTTTGATATCAGTTCGCGATATAAGTTGGAGCATATTTTGGGCAACAATGTGTTTGGCGAGAGCTTTGAAGATTGGGCATATCTTTGGGAAAATTTTTACGATGAACAGGAGCAGCTCATTACGATGGAAATCAATATTTTTACACAGGAGAACGAATTGTACCATCGTGACATTGAAACGCATTATCAACGAGCTTATACGGAAGAAGAAATGATCGATTTGCTGAAAAAAACGGGATTTCGGGAGATAAAAACCTATGGCGATTTTGAGTGGGAAGCGAGTCATGAGCGGACGGAAAGAATTTTTTTCAGTTGTATCAAGTAGGGAGGAAGAATGGGACAGGTTTTACGAGCGACCAATAAAAATTATACGATAAGAATGTTTGCTATCAATTCGACGGACATGGTGGAGAAAGCGAGGGCGATTCACCAAACGACACCGGTTGCGTCGGCGGCGCTGGGGCGAATGATTTCGGCAGCGTCGATGATGGGATTGATGATGAAGAGTGAGAATGACAAATTGACGGTTCAAATCAAAGGCGATGGCGAGCTGGGCGGCGTGGTCGCGGTCGCCAATGCGCAGGGAATCGTCAAAGCGTATCCGCTCAATCCGATGGTGGATTTGCCGCTACGAGCCGATGGGAAACTGGATGTGTCCGGGGCGCTCGGCAAAGTCGGCAAGCTGACGGTTATCAAAGATTTCGGACTCAAAGAGCCATACATCGGACAGACGGATTTGGTGACCGGCGAAATTGCGGAGGATATCACCGCATATTACGCCTACTCCGAACAACAACCGTCAGCAGTCGCGTTGGGGGTGTTGGTTGCGCCCGACCAAAGTATTTTGGCAGCCGGCGGATTTATTGTGCAGTTGATGCCCGACGCGCTGGATGAGGAAATTGACCAACTCGAAAAAAACTTGAGCCAAATTCATTCAATATCGCATCTGATTGCGGAGGGAAAATCGTTGGAAGAAATCGTGGAACTTGTTTTACAGAACTTGAATCCCGTCATCAACGACAAAGTCGATGTGGATTTTGCATGCGACTGCTCTCGAGAACGGATGGAAGCAGCGCTCGTCAGCATCGGACTGAATGAATTGGAAGATATTTTGGCAAAAGAAAAAGAAACGGAAATACAATGTCATTTTTGCAATACGAAGTACAAATTCAGCGAGCAGGATATCCAAAGGTTGATTGAGGAAGTACAATCGTAGAAATGATTTTTAAAAAGTAATGGGAAAATGGAATTGAAATTTGATTTGCGAATGGAAATCCAAACTGTAAATCAAAATCGCAAATTGAAATTCGGATTATAAATTGCAATCGAAAAATCAATTGAGGAACGAAATCGAAGTTACGAATGGAAATTTGAGAATCTTTTTTGATTGGAATTTAAAAACAAAAATTTTTCACAGAAGAGGTTATGGTGTTACAAGAGAATAAAATTTATGAAATAGAAATCGTGGATATCGGACACAAGGGCGAAGCGATTGGCAAAAGCGACGGCTTTACTGTTTTTGTGGATGGCGCAATTACGGGCGACATTGTGCGGGCAAAAATCACCAAGTCCAAGAAAAATTACGCCATCGGCGAGCTGATTGAAATTATTAAACCGAGTCCCGACCGCGTTGAGCCGAGATGCAACTTGACCGGAATTTGCGGCGGATGCACGATGATGAATTTAGATTACAAAAAGCAATTGGAACTGAAACAATCCATCATACTTGAAAATCTGATTCGCATCGGCAAACAGACAAATCCGAATCTAAAACCCATTATCGGCATGGATAATCCGTACAACTATCGCAACAAAGCCCAGTTTCCGGTTGGGAGAAATGAGCGGGGCGAGGTCGAAATCGGCTTTTACAAAAAACGAAGTCACGACATCATCGCATTTGACGAATGTCATATTCAGCATCCGAGCAATACCGAGATTTTGGAGATTATCAAAAACTTTGTGGCGGAAAATCAAATTTCCATCTACGATGAGAAAACGGGTAGTGGGACATTGCGACGCATCGTGACACGAGTTGCGTACAAGACCGGAGAAATAATGGTTGTGCTTGTCACTTCCGATTCGAAAAATTACGGCTTGGAGATTTTGGCGCAGCGACTGCATGCGGCAAATCCGAATATCAAAAGTGTCATCCAAAACATCAACGCCGGCAAAGGAAATGCCATTCTCGGACAAGAAAATAAATTGATTTTCGGCAAAGAAAAAATCATCGACTATCTTCACGATTTTCAATTTGAGATCTCAGCGCATTCTTTTTACCAAGTCAATCCGGTACAAACGGATGTCATGTATTCCAAAGCACTCGAATATGCGAATTTGACCGGTGAAGAAATCGTGTTCGACCTCTATTGCGGCATTGGAACCATTTCGCTTTTTCTTTCGCAAAAAGCCAAAAAAGTGTATGGAATTGAAATCGTGCCGCAAGCGATAGAAGACGCCAAGCGAAACGCCGAGCTCAATCAGGTGCAAAATGCACAATTCATCGTCGGAAAAGCGGAAGTCGAATTGCCGAAACTTTATAAACAAGGAATCCGTGCCGATGTGGTCGTCGTTGACCCGCCACGAAAAGGTATGGAAGAAATTGTGCTCCAAACCGTCGCCGATATGAAAGTGCCCCGCATCGTTTATGTTTCCTGCAATCCGTCCACGATGGCGAGAGATATCGACATGCTGACACAACTCGGCTACGAGCTGAACGAATGCACCGGAGTTGATAACTTCTGCCACAGCATGCATACAGAATGTGTTTGCCGGTTGACCAAACCAAAATGTAAAAGCAAAGCATCATTTGAATGTAGGTATTGATGCTGAAGATTATTACAAAATCAAAGAAGGTAAGTAAAGGTTATAAGGCTGTTCTTTCTGGAGAATACCCTTCCTTGGATATGCGGTTACGCGAAATTTACAAAGGCTGATATGAGAATATTTCAATGAATCGGTGTGGAGGTAACGATATGAAAGAGATTATAAAGATTAACTCAGGTGATATTACATCAAATGTTGAAGCGGGTTTGATGGAAGTTACACAGGGACTTCTTGTTGATATTAGGTCATCTATAGCAGATAAGAAAACATTAAGTGTTCCTATCGCAGAGTTATCCACATTAGGTGCTGGAGTTTCGTCGCTTATTCCTGCGTTGAATACAGTAACACAGACAACAACTATTGCAGCTGATGGCTTATATACACTTGCTAATGCTGGAGTAGGTGATGTGTTAAAGGTTGCGAAGAACGGAAACTTCTGGGGAGCGTTTAAGACGGCTGATGGTGCATCAAAGTTTGCACAGTTACAGGCGGCAGGACCAATCTCTGCGACAACACAAACGGCAGCGGCATTTAATCCAGCCACAATGATGATGGCTGTTGCATTATTTTCGATTGAGAAAGAACTTGGGAAAATCGAAGATATGCAAAAACAGATTCTTTCATTCTTAGAAATCGAGAAAGAGTCTGAAATTGAAGCGGATATCGAAACTTTAATGAGTGTTGTGAAGAAGTATAAGTTGAATTGGGATAATGAGCATTATGTTGCAAGCAACCATAAGCTTATTTTAGATATTCAGCGTACTGCACGAAAGAACATGAATGGCTACCAGAAGAAGGTTGCTGAGATTGTAAATAAGAAACAGTTCATCATAGCGCAGATGAATGTTCAGCATGCACTCAGTGATCTTGAGAAGAAGTTTAAGTATTACAGATTATCACTATATACGTTTTCGCTTGCTTCAATGATGGAAATTATGCTTAGTGGCAATTTCAAGGAAGAGTATATTGAAGGAGTCAAGGGTGAAATACAAGAATTCACAGAGGCCTACAGAGCGTTATTTGACAAGAGTTCTTACTACCTTGAAAAACTCGGAAACTCATCGTTAGAGTCGAATATAGTTAAAGGTGTTGGTGTGGCAGGAAAAGCCGTTGGAAAGTTTATCAGTAGAATTCCGTTGATTAAAAAGGGACCTGTTGATGAATTCTTACAAGACAGTGGTGCTCATTTGGAGAAGAATGCTCTTGAGATGAAGGAAAAGGCCGTTCGTGCATTTGCTGCTATTAGTAATCCGGAAACAAGAGTCTTTGTTGATAAGATGGAGGATATGATTCAAATATATAATCATACAGAGCGGATTTGTTTCGATGAACAAAGGATATACTTGATAGAATAATATAATGGAGGATGGAGATTTATGATTCGGTTTGAAGACTTTTTCAAGGTGGAATTTCCTGAAAAGACGAAAGTTAAATTCAATATGAATGCTGGTGATGTGAATCTTCGAGCATGGGATTATCTTATCAACGGAGAAGAAGATCCAGGCTGGGTTGAAATGAATTCATGGAAGACAAAGCATGCGAACAATAATCTTAATCGTGCTGATTATCTAATGGCGTTTGCGCAATATTATCCTTATGGACCGGACTATTACATCTTCGGAGGAATGTATAAGGTTGAAAAGATTGAACCAGAAGTGTTCGACCAAGCAGGATATAAATTGATATTGCTTCCTGATTTTCAGGACTATAGAAAGAGATTGATTATCAAATTATCACGACCGGTAGGAAGAGATATTTATAATAAACCTTTTGAAACTGTTCAGAGAGATTTTGATCCTGAAGTGTATGAACTTGCACCATCAACAAAGCTTGGTTCATTTCCTGGATATAGTAATGTTCTTCTTTCTCATAAAGACTTGCAGACTATTGTTAAGATGGAGGCACCAGAATGGAAGACAGCACTTTCGAGTGTGAAGGGTGTTTATTGTATAACTGATAGGGCAACAGGAAAGTTGTACATCGGTTCTGCTTCTGGGGATTCAGGTGGTATTTGGCAGCGTTGGTCTTCTTATGGCGATGTAGATAATCTTACTGGTGGAAATAAGACTTTCGAAGAAATAAAGAATGTTGATGCAGAATACATCATTGGGAATTTCTCATATTCTATTTTGGAGATTTTTGATGTAAGGACAAAGCGAGAGGATATTATTCATCGAGAGGAATTTTGGAAAAAGGTTTTTCAAACGGTGAAACATGGCATGAATAATTAAGTCATATATAAATTTTTTGATTTTGAGGAATACAAGTATCTATTTAAGCAGCTCATATCGCTGTAAAGATGAGGGCTGTTTTTTGTATTGACAATAGGTCGAATCGTCGTGATAGTGTAAAATAGTTGTGGGAGTTTTAGAAAAGAAATAGAGATTAGCTCCAATGTGGTAAAATAGATTTGCAACAAAAAATCATCTTACAAAGGAGAAATCTCTATGGAAACTATTATACACCAAATTATGCAATCTGT
>JBGZSM010000003.1:0-22806 GCA_041853585.1 Filifactoraceae bacterium | reverse complement strand
AGGTGGTTAGAGCGCACGCCTGATAAGCGTGAGGTCGCTGGTTCGAGTCCAGCTAGGCCCACCATGCCCAGATAGCTCAGTCGGTAGAGCAGAGGACTGAAAATCCTCGTGTCGCTGGTTCGATTCCGGCTCTGGGCACCAAATTGCATCCAATATTTTGGGTGCTTTTTATTTTTCTGAAAATTATAGTTTGCATTTCAAACGCTTTCTGTGATATACTTAATTCAATGAAGTGACCATTTTTCAAATTTTCTTTGACTTTTCTATTTTAGCTTATTTTTAAGAACGAAAACTGCTGATGATGTATAGAATTTTAACTGAAACTTTTTACTTATTTTGAAAACCTAAATTTCAATAGCAAATCCATATTTTGTATAAAAAATTTTTTAGCTAGAGATTTTTACTTTAAGTTCATTGTTTTATATATACATCTTAGCAATAGGATAAATATGCATTTGAACAGAGCATCAATTTAATATAACGATTATGTATAGTAGTGAGGAGTAGTATTTTTTTTTGGAGTTGGTTTTGATTTCTTTTTGTTACAAGAGAAATTAATCATAAAATTTTATACTTAGGAGGGGACTATGGAAACAATTGTTAATTATTTTGTTCGTTTTGCAGCTTGGTTTTGGGGGCCACCAATTTTGATTTTAATTGGTGGAGGAGGAATTTGGTGTACTTTTCAAATTAGTGCTTTGCAAATTACCAAGTTTCCTTATATCTGTAAGCAGACTTTCGGAAAGATGTTTTCGAAAGCGGATTCGGATGACCCAAATGCTGTTTCGCCATTTTCAGCAGCAGTAGCGGCTTTGGCTTCCAGTATCGGGGCGTCAAATATCGTAGGAGTTCCTGTTGCAATTGCATATGGCGGGCCGGGCGCAGTATTTTGGATGTGGGTTTTAGCAATTTTAGGTTGTGCTACCAAGTATGTTGAAATAGTTCTCGGTTTAAAATATCGAGAAAAAAGTTCTACCGGCGGATACATTGGAGGTCCATTCTATTATTGTTCGAAAGGCTTAGCTGAAATTGGATTGGCGAAGATCGGTAGCTTCTTTGGTCTTTGGTTTGCTTTCATTTTAATGATTGAGCTAATACCGTCAATTGCCACTCAATCCGCATCTGCCATTCAAAATGCGGAAACTTTAGGTTTACCTCGAGTTGTTACGGCTGTATCAATTATTGTTCTGGTAGCACTAGTTGTTGCCGGAGGGTTCAAGCGTATTGCAAAAGTTACGGACATGATGGTTCCTTTTATGGCGGGAATTTATCTTGTTGCCGCTTTTGTTGTTATTGTGTTGAATATAAAAAATCTTCCGGGGGCATTTGTAAGTATTTTTGCAAATGCGTTTAACGGTAGAGCGGCAACCGGTGCTTTTTTAGGAGCTACTATCAAGGAAGCATTACGATGGGGAGCAGCTCGTGGAGTATATTCCAATGAAGCCGGAATGGGGACTGCTCCAATGGCGCACTCTACTGCAACGGTTGATCATCCGGTTCGACAAGGATTGTGGGCAATTTTTGAAGTTGTTGTTGATACTCTTATCGTGTGCTCCGTCACTGCTTTTGCCGTTCTCTGCTCAGGTGTTTGGACGGAAGTTCAACCGGAGAAAGCTGCATCTATGCCTTCATTAGCATTTAGCAATGTTTTTGGCCAAGCGGGAGATGCTCTGGTGACGATTTGCGTATTTATGTTTGTGCTTTCAACAATTATTGTAGTTGTTTTTTATGGAGAAAAACAAGCGGAGTTTTTGTTTGGAGGAAAGTTTGCTAGATATTGGAAGTATGTGTATGTTGTAGCAATTGCAGGAGGATTGGCAAATGATCTGAAAGCTTTGTATGATATTACGGATGTATTTTTGGCTTTGATTATTATTCCGAATATGATTGCGGTAATACTTCTTGCCGGAAAAGTACGCATGCTGACCAAGGAATTTTTCAATACACCGGGCAAATACTATATGGCAGATAGGGAAAAAAGCCAATAGATTAATTCCACCCGATGTTGGAAATAAAGTTTTATATCCATTTCAGTAATCTGAAAGATACAAGATAGAATAAAAACTTTAGTAGATTGTACCAATACGATTGATAGTAGGAAGATAATTTTCTCCAGCTTATGTATTCAAAGACTTATCTTGTGAAGTGAGATTTTTTATTTCGTTCAATGAAGAGAAAAATTTTATCCTGTTTCATTGCTTAAGGTGATGGATTTGTTATGTTTATGAAAATGATAGCCTAAAGAAATGAAATAACTTCGTGCAAAATAGGATTCTTGATGGAAACAGAGCTGGATGATATTGAAACGGAACTATTGAGCAGAGAAAAAGCTGCCTGCTATGTGGTTCCGTTTTTTTTGAAGATTAGACTTTCTCAACGGCAAAAAATAATAATTTTTATGAGTTTGAGCTTTATAAACACTAGAAATAATTCAGCTCAAGAATAGTCCAACAGATTGACCGGAAATTACCAAATTTCTTTTGTAGAGCACGAAATAATAATTAAAGAGAGTCTAAAGAGCTTAAGCAAAAGAAAAATGTACATGCTTTTTAGACAGTTGAATTTTATTTATACAACAAAGACCGCCGGCTTAGCCGGCGGTCTTGATTCGTTTTATATTCAGTTACTCTACATATTGTCAATTTATTAGAATGAAAAATCTATTTTAGTACCAACCTCTTAGTTTCATTGCTACTTGGATTCTTCTAATTGACATCATGTATGCTGCAGTTCTCATATCTACTTTGAATTCATGCATCAAGTTCCAGATATCATCAAATGCTTTATACATCAAATCTTCTTGTTTCTTTTGCACATCTTCGAATGACCAGCTGAATCTTTGTAGGTTTTGTACCCATTCAAAATAAGAAACTGTAACACCACCGGAGTTTGCAAGGATGTCCGGGATAAGAAGTACGCCGTTTTTAGCAAGAATTTCGTCAGCTTCAGGAGTTGTAGGTCCATTTGCTCCTTCGCAAACAACTTTCGCTACGATTGTTCCGGCATTTGCAGAAGTAATTTGGTTTTCAAGAGCACAAGGAAGAATTGCATCAACTTTAAGTGCAAAGAATTCTTCTTTTGTGATTTCTTTTCCGTATCCATTGTTTGCAACTGGACGAACAGGGTCTACAAACATTTTTTCGATATCGATTCCGTTTTCGTTATAAATTGAAACATTGATATCGGAAACTGCGACTACTTTTGCTCCTAATCTGTGTGCGTAAAGTGCAGTATAGCTACCTACATTTCCAAATCCTTGAACAGCTATGGTAGCACCTTTAAAATCAATATTTAATCTTTCAAGTGCAGCTTTTGCCATAATAGCAACGCCATATCCGGTTGCTTCAGTTCTTGCTAGAGAACCACCAAACTCAACAGGTTTTCCGGTAAATACACCAGGAGCATATTGTCCGGTTACTTTTTCATATTCATCAACCATCCAAGCCATGATTTGTCCATTTGTATTTACATCCGGAGCCGGAATATCAACTTTCTCTCCGATAAATGGAGCCATTGCAGCAGCAAATCCTCTTGAGATTGCTTCCAATTCGCGCTTGGAATAATCATTCGGGTCAATTGCAAGTCCACCTTTTCCACCGCCGTATGGAACACCGGTTACGGAACATTTGAATGTCATCCAAGTAGAAAGCGCCTTTACTTCATCCAAATTTACTGCCGGATGGAATCGGATTCCGCCTTTGTATGGTCCGCAAGCGTTGTTGTGTTGTGAACGGTATCCGGTAAAAGTTTTAACAGTTCCATCATCCAATTTTACGGGGAAGGAAACTTCATGAACTCTCATAGGGTTTTTAAGTATTTCGTACACTGCCGGATCTGCACCGAGCTTGTCACAAGCATTTTTTACCTGTCTTTGAGCAATCTCAAATGGGTTTAATGATTCTTTTACATTTTTTACTTCCATCTTTACACTCCTTGCATTTTTACTAAATTTTGGAATACATTTTCCTATTTAGATTATAGACCATAACGCAAAGAAGTTCAACCACTTTTTTGAAATGAAAATAATCAGTTTATTAAGCTTACAATAAATTAGAAAACGCAAAAACAAAAAGCGTTAAAAGCTTGGAAACAGTTAGTTCATATTAACTAACTCACACAAAAAACTTTAAAATATTTTTGCGAAAACTGTTTACAGATGCAATTCTATTTGATATAATTCATTTAAAGTTATGAGTAGGAGGTATTAACTATGGCTTATAAAATTCATGATGCATGTATCAGTTGCGGAGCTTGCGAGAGCGAGTGTCCTGTAAGTGCAATTTCACCTGGAGATGACAAGTATGTTATCAATGCAGATGCTTGTATTGATTGTGGAGCTTGTGCAGCGGTTTGTCCAGTAGATGCACCTCAACCGGAGTAATGATACTTAAAAGGATGCGAGAGCATCCTTTTCTATTTTATAATGTGCTTTTTATACATAAAGAAACAGGACTTGTTTTGTAGAAATAGATTTCCGATTGCTTTTATGGGGTTTACTTGATAATTTGTCAATCTAAGAATAAAATGGTTCTCTTTGTTGAGAGCAAATAAAAACGATGTAGTTTGCACAACCGATGAGATTTGTTGTATACCAATACTGATTTGATTAATTTGATTTGCCTGCTCTTGACTGGACAATGAAAGTTGTGACATTAAATTGTTGAGGTTGTTTGCGCGCTCAGATACTAAGTGAATCGCATCTTCGGTTTTTGTGACTTTTTCGATTCCTCTTGCAACTGTATTCAGTGCGTTTTCAATCAGTAAGGTAGTTGTCGTAGAAGCCTCTGCTGATTTTGCAGCGAGGTTTCGAACTTCATCGGCTACGACGGCAAATCCTTTGCCGGTATTTCCTGCTCGTGCGGCTTCGACAGCGGCATTAAGTGCGAGAATGTTGGTTTGAAATGCGACATCATTGATTGTGTTGATGATTTTTCCTGTTTCAGATGATGCATTCGAAATTTCTACCATAGCATCAGACATTTCTTTCATATATTCGATTCCGGTTTCCAAACGAGAACCTGTTTCGGTTGCCATTTGGGTTGCTTTTTTTGAAGTATGTGCATTTTCTTGAATTCGGTTGGCGATTTCAATAATTGTAGCGGATAATTTTTCAATAGCGCTTGCCTGCTCGGTAGTTCCTTGTGAAAGTGACTGAACTCCGGCTGAAGTTTGTTCTGAACCGACAGCAACTTAATATGCGACATTGTCAATTTTGCGCATGGTTTGGTTTATAGAGTCTAAGATATCGCTGATAGATTGTTGATTGGGATAAAGTCTCCGATATAATCAATGTCAAGTGTGATGGCTAGATTACCATCTCCAATTTTACGAAGATTGTTTGGATATCCGAAATATATTTTTTAAGCTCAACTTTCAACTGCAATATTGAGTAAACCAATTGACGGATTTCCGAGCTGTCCGATTCTAAGTTGTAGAATATGCTCTCGTTTGTTCGGATAAGTATAAGGATGAATATAAAAAGTCATCTTGACCTTTTGTATGTTTTATTCTTGTAAGGGAGATGCCGTTCAGTTTGAAACCTTGGAACATATACAAGAATATGAATAGAATTAACAAGAGCATTAAAGTGATGGATGTTCCGTTGAGGAAATTGATTAACTTTGATTGACTAATTGTTTTTTTATAAGTACTCCTTGATTTTATGTTGAGAATTTACATCTATTTTTCGGACGAATGCAATCAATGGTTAAGAGGATTTTACTTTTTTAAAAAGTTTATTTGTGAGTAAAATATATTTGTCTCTTGGAAAATTGTATCAATAAAAATGACAAAGCAAGTTCTGTTTTAAGATAGAATTTGCTTTGTCATTTTTCATTTGTGTTTTGGCTCAAACAAAGGAAGTTCTGAACTCGGAATTTTTTTAAGTTTGTTTTGCTTTCTATTGTTTCAACTTAAATTTTGCCAGAAGTTCTTTTAAAAGTTGTGCCTGTCGGTGGAGTTCTTCAGTCGTTGCGGCATTTTCTTCCGTGGTTGCGGATGCGTTGTGAACAACTGCTGAAATTTGTTGAACGGCGATGCTGATTTGACTTGTTTGCTCAGATTGCTCAAGAGATGTCGATGATATTTGGTATATGAGCTCAGCAAGTAGATTGTTTTTTTGTGATACGATTTGAAGTGATTTTTCGGTTTGTTCCACTTTTTCTGAACCGATAGAGACAGCGCTTAATGCATTTTCAATCAGTTGGGTTGTCATCGTTGCCGCTTGTGAAGATTTTTCGGCTAGATTTCGTACTTCATCAGCCACTACGGAAAATCCTTTACCGGCTTCACCTGCCCGTGCCGCTTCAACCGAAGCATTCAGTGCGAGAATGTTGGTTTGAAAAGCTATGTCGGTAATTGTACTGATAATTTTACTGATTTGTGAAGAACTTTCGCTAATTTGCATCATGGCATCGGACATTTCTTTCATATAGGTGTTCCCGATAGATATCTCTTCATTTGCGTCATGTGCCATAGCATTTGCTTCATTGGAGACTTTAGCATTGTTTTGAATGCTGTTTGAAATTTCAGCGATGGTTGCGGAGAGTTGCTCGATGGCGCTTGCCTGCTCTGTTGCTCCTTGTGCTAGGGATTGTACGCCGATAGACGATTGCTCGGAAGCGGATTCTACCTGATCAGCAGAACCATCAATTTGTATCATTGTTTCATTGAGGGCAGTTACAATATGGGTTATAGAGTTTTTGATTGGAACAAAATCGCCGATGTAATCAATATCAACGGATAAGTTTAAATTACACTCTCCGATTTGTTGAAGTTTTTCTGAAATATCGCGAATATATTTTTTGAGAGAATTCGTGTGATGGTTAATAGCACTTGTCAATTCTCCGATTTCAGAGGTATTTTCTTCAAGAGCGATTTGTGCACTTAAATTTCCTGAAGATAGTTTTTGTAAATGTTCCTTTACTATTAAAATTGGTTGAATAATTTTCTTTTTGATAATAAAAATATTTAAAAATTGCATAATCGCAACTAAAATTGCGCTTATATCATGAATACTCGATATGTATTCATCCAAAAATTTGCTTGATGTACGATTTCTGATTCGCGTTGTTCAAAGAGTTTTTTTAATTGTTCTGAAGTTTCATAGATGGATTCAACTTTTGAAACATATTCATCGCCATAGACTATTTCGAGTGCATCGACAAATTGTTTGTTTCGGGCAAGTTCGAAGGCCTTCGTTTCGAAAGGAACTAGTTTACCGGAGGTTTCGTACATAAGCTCAAGTAAATGGATCTCCTCTTTTGTAGCGCCGGATGATATGATACGCTCCATAGCTTTTTCGCGATTCTTAGAGTGGTTGATTTCGTCCTGATAGGAGCTGTAATACTTTTCGTTACCTGTTGCAGAGAACGCTCTTACATCTTCCGTTAAAAGTCGTGATGAGATTAAAAATTGATTTTGGCTGATTGTGATTTCAAGGCCGGTTTTAAAGATATTGTCGACTCGAAATCCTTGTAACATATATAGAATAATAAATGTTATTAAGAGTACTAATAGTGCTACAGACACTGAATTTAGTATGGTTACCAACTGAGATTGTTTCATTGCTTTTTTCATAATAACTCCTCAAAACTATATATTTTTTATAGAATAGTAATCCTATTACAAGTAACTTTTCGGCGCGAATATATAATTAGTTAAGTATAAATGTAAAACTTTGACATAAATTTTCAAAAAAGCATAGGTTGTTTTGAAATAGGTATTTTGATTCTGACAATCGCTATCAATCGCTCAAATATCTATTCCATTTTTTGAAAAACTGTACTATAATATAAACACGGGGAGCTTATTGATATAGGCTGAGAGGAAGTTCGGCTTCGACCCATAACCTGATTTGGATAATGCCAACGTAGGAATTTTGATTTTAACATATCCAGCAGGATATGTTTTTTTGTTTGGAGGAAAAGTGAGAGTAAATGGAAAATGGATTCCGCTTGAGCAGTCAATCGATTTGATTCAATTTTTGAAGCGGCATGGTTTTTCTACCGATAAGATTGCTGTGGAAAAAAACGGTGAGATTGTTTGCAAGGCGGATTTTGAAAAGACGATTTTGACGGATGAAGACATTTTGGAAATTGTTCAATTTGTCGGTGGAGGCTAAAACGAGAATAGCGGATGAAGATTATTCTAAATGGAAAAATTTTTCACACAGAGGAAAGAAATGTATTTGCCATTCGTGAAAAATTATTTTGCGAAAAGGATGTTCTTATTGTAAACGGCTTTCAAACGGATGAAGATAGGGCGCTTAAAGAAGGAGATGAAATTTTTGTTATCCCGAAAGGAAGTATGCCGTCGGAGGATGCTTTGGAGAAGATGCTTTGTGCAAGGCATACCCCGGGAGTGCATCATCGGTTGAAAAATGCTCGGGTGGCGATTGCCGGACTTGGCGGATTGGGCTCTAATGTGGCGATGGCACTTGCGCGCACCGGAATAGGCGAGTTGCTGTTGGTGGATTTTGACATTGTGGAGCCGAGCAATTTGAATCGTCAGCATTATTCCATAAAACATCTCGGCATGAAAAAAACACAAGCTTTGCTGGAGCAGATAAAGGAAGTTAATCCGTATATCCATGTCAAAGTTTGCGATGAAAAAGTGGACGAGCAAAATGTGATTTCAATTTTTAAGGATTATGATATTGTATGCGAGGCTCTCGATAAAGCGGATGCCAAAGCGATGCTGATTTCCAATTTGTTGGGGAGCGATCCGAATATAAAAATAGTGTCGGGAAACGGAATGGCGGGTTTTGGAAGCAGTAATGAAATTCAAACTCGAAAAAGGATGAGAAATCTTTATATTTGCGGCGATGAAAAAACGGAGGCGGCGGAAGGTTGCGGCTTAATGATGCCGAGAGTGCAGATTTGTGCAGGGCATCAGGCAAATATGATAATACGATTGATTTTGGAGATAAAGGATGTGTAAAATGGATAAGTTGGTAATAGGCGGTCATGAATTTAATTCTCGATTTATTTTAGGCTCCGGCAAGTTTTCGATGGAAATGACGAAAAAGGTTATTGAAAATGCGGGCGTGGAAATGGCAACACTCGCGGTTCGTAGGGCAAATTCCGCACAGGACAGCATTTTGGATTATATGCCGAAAGGGATTACCTTGCTGCCGAACACATCGGGAGCTCGTAATGCGGAAGAAGCGGTGCGAATTGCCCGTTTGGCCAGGGAGCTAGGATGTGGCGATTTTGTGAAAATAGAAGTCATCAACGACAGCAAATATCTCTTGCCCGACAACTACGAAACGACGCGTGCCGTAGAAATGCTTGCTAAAGAAGGATTTATTCCAATGCCGTATATGTATCCGGATTTGGTGGCGGCCCGTCAAATGGCGAATGCGGGTGCGGCGGCTATTATGCCGCTCGGATCGCCGATTGGCTCTAATAAAGGGATAGCGACAAAAGAATTTATTCAAATCCTGATTGATGAAATTGATTTGCCAATCATTGTGGATGCCGGCATTGGGCGACCATCGGAAGCTTGTTTGGCAATGGAGATGGGCGTGTCTGCCGTCATGGCGAATACTGCGATTGCAACTGCGGGAGATGTTGCTCAAATGGCAACTGCGTTTCGACTTGCGATTGAATCCGGTCGTAAAGCATATCTGGCGGGGCTCGGCCGCGTTTTGAATTTCGGGGCGGAGGCTTCCAGTCCGTTGACTGATTTTTTGGAGTAAAGATTTTAATCAGCATGAAGGTTTTGTCAGGAGATTGGAGGTTTAAAATGAACAAGACGGATCATATGACCTACTATAAAGATATGGAGCAAATCGACTCGGACATGATGAAGGAAGTGCTTACAAAAACGGAAAACTATAATTATCATATCTACACAGAGGACGATGTGAAAAGAGCTTTGCAGAAACACAATTTATCGCTGGATGATTTGGGGGCTCTTCTTTCGCCGATTGCAGAAAAATATTTAGAGCAGATGGCACAGAAATCAAAGCATTTGACTCGCAAACATTTTGGGAATTCAGTGAGTATGTTTACACCGCTCTATATTGCGAATTACTGTGAGAATTATTGTGTATATTGCGGTTTCAACTGTCGAAATAAAATAAAAAGAGGCAAACTCAATTCAGATGAGATGGAAAAGGAAATGAGAACCATCGCTGAAACGGGTTTAGAAGAGATACTGCTTTTGACGGGAGAATCCAGAAGCGCGTCTGATGTGAAATATATTGGTGAAGCGATTCGTTTGGCGAAAAAATATTTTTCTACAATCGGTATTGAAATTTACCCGCTCAACACGAATGAATATGCTTATCTGCGAGAATGTGGAGCGGATTTTGTCAGCGTGTATCAAGAAACCTACGACCCGGTTGTATATGAAAAAAATCATGAATTCGGACCGAAACGAAGTTTTCCATATCGCTTCTACGCACAGGAAAGAGCGATTTTAGGTGGAATGCGGGGTGTGGCGTTCGGCTCATTGTTGGGTTTGGGAGATTTTCGGAAAGATGCTTACTCGGCAGCGCTCCATGCAATGCTTATTCAGAAAAAATATCCGCATGTTGAAATTTCATTTTCTTTCCCACGATTGAGACCATATATCCATGGAAATGAGAATCGCGGGGACTTGGTTTATGAAAAACAATTGTTGCAGATCATGTTGGCTTATCGGCTGTTTATGGATTATGCAGGAATTACTATTTCCACTCGTGAGCGAGCGGGATTTCGTGATAATGTTGTCGGTTTGGTGGCAACAAAGATTTCTTCGGGAGTTTCCGTCGGAGTGGGCGGTCATGAAACGGAGGCAAAGGGCGATGAACAATTCAGCATATCCGACCCGCGCAGTACCCAAGAGGTGAGAGCGATGCTTTTATCGAAAGGTTTGCAACCGGTCTATACGAATTATGTGCGTGTTTAGCGATTAGGTAAATTGAATTGGAAATATGGAGGAGAAATTATGGATATGACCTTGTACTTGGTGACGGACAGCAGCTATCACAGTGAAGAGAGTTTGCTGAAAACTGTTGAAGAAGCGTGTCAAGGCGGTGTGTCGATGATTCAGTTACGAGAAAAAGAAAAAGAAGGCGCGGAGTATTTGGCACTTGCGCAAAAAGTCAAAGCGGTAACGGACAGATATGATGTTCCTTTGATTATTGATGATCGTGTAGATATTGCGCTTGCAGTTGATGCGGCGGGCGTTCATGTTGGCGCTAAGGATATTCCGGTGGCGGTTGCCAGACGATTGATGGGTAAAAATAAAATTGTGGGTGCAACGGCAAAGACGGTTGAGGTTGCAAAAAAAGCATACGAAGACGGAGCGGACTATTTGGGAACGGGAGCGATTTTTCCGACAACAACCAAAGTTGTGACCGTAATTACGGAAGTTTCCACCTTAAATGAGATTTGCAAAACGGTTCCGATTCCGGTCGTAGCGATTGGCGGATTGAATGAAGAGAATATGGATGTGTTGAAGGACAGTTCGATTGCCGGAATAGCGGTCGTCTCCGCCATTATGAAATCACAAAATCCAAAAACAGCAACCCAAAGGCTGAAAGAAAAAACTTTAGCGATGTTAAATCGTTGAGACTTTGCATAAATTGGCAGCAAAAGCTATCTTGGAGTAATGCTATATAATAGGAAGAGATTTTTTAAGTAATCTTATAAAAATGTTTTATACTATATCAATCCGATAAGATTACTACGATAATTACTTGTTGAAGATTTTCTTTTGAAATGAGCTCGGATGGAAAAGATTTTTAATAAGCTCCATTCTTCTTTTGATTGGAGATTTCATTTTGACAAACAATTTCTGTAAAACAGGTTGAAAATTGTGCTTAGCTGTGATATTATTTATTAAGATGCATAATGATTTTTTGAAAAGAGTGGGACAACGCCCACTCTTTCGTTTTGAGGAGGAGCGATGGCGAACAAGACGGAACAGTTGGTAGAGGAGCTGGTGCAAGGCATTCTGCCGGAAGAGTATGAATTGGTGGATACCGAATATGTCAAAGAAGGAAGCGAATGGTATTTACGAATTTTTGTGGATAGGAAAGCGGAAGATGAGCGAATCAGCTTGCAGGATTGCCAACTGCTTTCGGGCATAATCAATGAATTGATGGATAAAGAAGATCCGATTAAAGAACATTATATGCTTGAAATTTCTTCGCCGGGGTTGGATCGAGCCCTTAAAAAAGATCGCGACTTTGTTCGAGAAAAAGGAAAAGAAGTGGAGCTTAAGTTATACAAGTCGCAAGCTGGACGCAAAGAATATGACGGAAAGCTCATCGGGTTGACATCGGATGATAAGGTGCAACTTGAAATGAATGGTAAACAAATTGAATTTGACAGGAAAGACATTGCTATTATTCGACTAAAAGTCATTTTTTAGATTAGAATATAGCTTTCGAATAGAGATAAGGAGGTAATGTTAAAAATGAACGCTGATTTTATAACCGCGTTGAATCAGATTGAAAAGGAAAAGGGAATTAGCAAAGACATTATTATTGAAGCTGTAGAAAATGCACTTGTAAACGCGTATAAAAAGAATTTCGGAGCAACGAATAATGTTCGTGTGATTATTGACCGTGACAAAGGAGATATTCGAGTTTATACATCCAAGCATGTGGTGAATAAGCGTGAGATTGATTTGCTCGATGGTGAAATTTCCCTCGAAGGCGCACAAGAAATCGATATGGGCTACCAAGTGGGCGATGTGGTCGAGGAGGAAGTTACGCCAAAGAATTTTGGGCGAGTTGCAGCGCAAACGGCGAGGCAGATGGTCGTTCAAAAAATCAAAGAGGCCAGTCGAGATATTGTCTATGAGGAATTTTCTTTAATCAAATCTGAGATTTTAAACGGAGAGGTCGTGAGACGAATAGGCACTTCGCCGCGCCCAAATGTCTTAGTGAGTTTGAGCATGCGAGGAGCTAAAGGGCAACTGATTGAAACCGAAGCGCTTTTGCCGGCGCTGGAGCAGATGCCGACAGAAGATTATCCCCTTAATGCGAGAAGAACCGTTTATGTATCTGAAGTAAAAACCAAAAACGGAGTTCCAGAAATTATTGTTTCGAGAGCTCATGCAGGACTTGTAAAAAGATTGTTTGAACGAGAAGTTCCTGAAATTCAGGAAGGATTGGTACAAATCAAGTCGGTAGCAAGAGAGGCGGGTTCGAGAACAAAGATGTCCGTGCTGTCCATGGATGAAGATATTGATGCGATTGGAGCATGTGTTGGACAAAAAGGACAACGAGTGGCGGCCATTGTCGATGAGCTGAAAGGTGAAAAAATCGACATCATCGAATACTCGGATGATCCGGTGGAGTACATCTCAAGCGCGCTCAGTCCGGCAAAGGTAGTCAGTGTGGAAGTGGATGAAGAAGAACATTCCGCATTGGTAATCGTACCGGAGTATCAATTGTCGCTGGCGATTGGGAAAGAAGGTCAGAACGCAAGACTTGCGGCAAAGTTGACCGGATGGAAAATTGATATCAAAAGCGAGCAGGAAAATATATAACTGCGGATAGGAGGGAATATGGCTCAGGTTGTAAAGCAAAGAAAAATTCCGCAACGAAAATGTGTCGCTTGCGGAGAGCATGGCGATAAAAAGCAGCTGATGCGAATTGTTAAGACCAAAGAAGGTGAAATATTTCTAGATCCGACAGGCAAAGCGAATGGTCGTGGTACCTATGTCCACTTATCCAATGAATGCATTGAAAAAAGCATAAAGAGCAAAGCGATAGAACGAAGTTTTAAAATGGCGATGCCGAAAGAAATCTACGATTTGCTGAAGGAGGAGTTGGCGAAAATTGAAAAATAAACTGATGACGATGCTTGGTTTTGCAAAAAAATCGGGCAAGCTTGCATCGGGAGAGGGAATCACTCTCGAAAATATAAAAAAAAATAAAGCGTTGGTAGTTGTATTAGCGAATGATGCTTCCGACAACACGGCGAAAAGAATAAAAGATAAAGCGAAGTATCGAGATATTTTGGTAATAGAAATGCTTAGCAGAAAAGAAATTGGACAGGCAACGGGAGTTGGTGAGCGCGTGGTCGTTTCCATCGCTGACGAAGGTTTTGCCAATAGCATAAAGACCATAGTGGGAGGTAATATGCATGAAGAAAATACGAATATATGAACTTGCAAAGGACTTGAGTCTGCCGGCAAAGGATTTGGTAGAGATGCTGAACGGTTTGGGTTTTAATCTTGAAACTCATATGGCGGCGGTAACGGAGGCGGAGGCACAGCAAATGATGCACAAGCTTGCACAGGCGAGCAGGCAGAAAATGCATACCAAGCCGAAGGAAGAGGCAGTCAAACCGGAGCAAGTGAATAAGGTTTCGGAAAAAAAGAACGAGGAAAAAACAGAGGAAAAGAAAAAAGAATCAAAAGAGCAACCGAAGGAAGAGAAGCAAGTATCACAGGATAGTAATCAGCCGGAAAAGGCGGGCAAAAAAGAAAAGGAGAAATCAAAGGATTTGGTTCAAGAGCGAAAACAATCGGAGAAGACGAACAAGCCGGAGAAAACGGATAAGGAACAACGACCGAAGAGTTCGGCTCATGGAAGAGACGATAGAAAACCGAGAGAGCACCAAGGGGAGCGCCGACCGAGAGAGCACCAAGGCGATAAGAGAAATCAGCAAGGTGAGAAAAAGGGAGGATACCAAGGAAAACCACAGGGCGATAAAAAGTCCTTCCCGAAAGGTGACAAGCAATTTGGAGAAAAAAGAGATTTCCAAGGAGCAAAAGATAAAGACTCCGATGAAAGAAGACCGGCAAGAAGAGATTTTAAGAGAGACAGCAAGAGTGATCCGACTAAAGAGGAACTGAGCGTTCAGATTAAGAAGGAAGAAAAACGCAAAGAGCTTAAAATCGAAGAAAAGAAAAAGCAAAAGGACAAGAAAAAAGTCGATAATCGATTTGAATCCGGAGAAGTAAAATATCAGCGCCGAGACTTGAGCAAAAAAACGCATAATAAAAAGAAAAAAGACAAAACAAAGCACAATGTCGTCGAGGAAGAAGTTCAAGTATTTGACGGTAGTATCGAAGACGGAATGTTCGTTATCGGCGAAGACATCACTGTCGGAAAATTGGCGGAGATTCTTAAAGTGCAAGCCACCGATGTGATTATGAAATTGATGAAAATGGGCATCATGGCGAGCATCAATCAAGATATCCGATTTGAAACTGCGGAGAAGATTGCGGCGGAGTATGATATCATTTTGATGCAACAAGAAGTGGAAGAAGAAGATATCTTTGAAATGGAAATCGAAGAAGACAATCCGGAAGATTTGTTGCCGAGAGCGCCTATCGTTACCGTAATGGGTCATGTTGACCATGGTAAGACCACTTTGCTGGATACCATTCGAAGTACGGGTGTCGCTTTGAAAGAGGCGGGCGGAATCACACAGCATATCGGGGCTTCCGAGGTCGTAATCAACGGAGAGAAAATTGTCTTTTTGGATACGCCTGGCCACGAAGCTTTTACTGAAATGCGTGCTCGAGGAGCGAAAGTAACAGACATTGCGATTATCGTAGTTGCCGCAGATGATGGTATCATGCCGCAGACGGTTGAAGCAATCAATCATGTGAAGGCGGCGGGTGTTCCGATGATTATTGCCATCAACAAAATCGACAAACCGACAGCAAATATTGAGCGAGTTCGTCAAGAACTTTCCGGTTATGATGTGTTGGTGGAAAGCTGGGGTGGAGATGTTATCGATGCACCGGTTTCCGCAAAAGCGGGTGACGGAATCGAAAACCTTCTAAATATGGTACTGCTGGTTGCTGAAGTTGAAGAGCTTAAAGCGAACCCGAATCGCAGAGCGGTGGGCTCCGTAATTGAATCCAATTTGGATAAAGGTCGCGGCGCAGTTGCTACGATTCTTGTTCAAAACGGAACATTGAAGGTTGGGGATGCGGTCGTTGCCGGAGCTTGTTATGGTAAGGTTCGAGCGATGATTAATTCCAAAGGAAATAAGACAGGAAAAGCGGGACCTTCCACAGCGGTTGAAATTTTGGGACTGAGCGAAGTACCGAATGCCGGAGATCCTTTTGTGGCGGTTGAGAGCGACAAGGTTGCTAGAGAAATTGCGGAGAAGCGAAAAGAAAAAATTCGAGAAGATTTCATGAGAGCTACTTCAAAAATCCATTTGGAAGATTTGTTCACCCATCTTCAAGATGGAGTTAAGGAATTGAATCTTATAGTTAAAGCGGATGTTCAAGGATCTATTGAAGCGCTCAAAGGTTCTTTAGAAAAAATCAGTAATGAGGAAGTAATTGTACGCGTGATTCATGGCGGAGTTGGAGCGGTCACCGAATCGGATGTCATGCTTGCTTCGGCATCCAATGCCATCATCATCGGATTTAATGTACGGCCAACCACAGGAGCAGTTTCACTTGCGGAAAAAGAACAGGTTGATATCCGTAGCTACTCCATCATCTATCAAGCAATTGAAGAGATAGAAACTGCGATGAAAGGAATGCTCGCTCCGCAATTTGTGGAAGAGCAGTTGGGGACAGCACAGGTACGAATGGTATTCAAAGTGCCGGGAGCAGGATTTGCGGCAGGTTCTTATGTTACAAACGGAAAGATTACGAGAAATGCGCAAGTGCGACTTGTTCGAGACGGCATTGTAATTTATGACGGGAAAATTGATTCGCTTCGACGATTCAAAGATGAGGTCAAAGAGGTTGCAACCGGTTTTGAATGCGGAATCAGTCTCGAGCGATATTCGGATATCAAAGAAAATGATATTATCGAAGCGTACGAAATGAAAGAAGTTAAAAGATAAAAGAGATAGAAGGTGAAAAATGGCTTATGCTAGAACCCGACGAGTCGGGGAAGAAATTAGAAAAATCATTAGCAAAATGCTATATGAAGGACAAATTAAAGACACCAAAGTCAAAAGCTCCAAATCACTAATCTCGGTAACCGGAGTCGATGTTGTAAGAGACCTAAGATATGCTTATGTGTATATTTCCGTATTGGGAAAAGATGCGGATACTGTAATTGAAGGGCTCAAGAATGCAGCGGGCTATGTGCGAAAAGAAGTCGGCAGAGAGCTTAATATTCGCTATACACCGGAGATCGTTTTTCGATTGGACGATTCCATTGAAAAAGGAGCTTATATGACGGAGCTGATTCGAAAAGTCAATCCGCTTTCCTCCGATAAAGAAGAGCAGGAGGAGATGGAATGAAAGCAATCATTGACAGAATAAGAGATGGAAAGAATTTTGTAGTAACATCCCACGTTAATCCGGACGGAGATAACGTGGGTTCTTCCGTCGCTATGACGAGGTTTTTAAATGCTTTGGGCAAACGAGCGGTTCATGTGCTGGAAGATGAAATACCGGATAACTTACAATTTTTGTTGGAAAACTATGAGCTGGTTCAAGATTCCTCTCATATTGTTAAATACTTCGGCGAAGAATCTTATGATGTGATTGCACTGGACAGCGCAGAGAAAAATCGCATTGCCGTCAGTCAAAAATTGTTGGATAATGCAAGCTGTATTATCAACATTGACCATCATATGAGCAATATCGGTTTCGGCGACTTAAATTGCGTTCAATTCGGAATTGGCTCAACCTGTGAGGTGCTTTGCGATATTCTTCGAGAAATTCAGGAAGATAAAATAGACAGCGATGTGGCAACGGCTCTATATACCGGATTGTCAACGGATACGGGGAATTTTATGTTTTCGTCTGTAAATGAGCACACTTTTTATACGGCGGCATTTTTAACACAGAAAAAAGCGGATAGAGATCGGATAGAAAATGAGATTTACCGTAACAACAGTTTTGAACTTCGGGTGTTGACCAAAATGGTGCTTGAAACTTTTCGAATTGTTGACGAAGTAGGAATCGTGGCAATGACCAAAGAGATGCTTGAGATATCCGGCGTTGAGTACAAGGACACGGATCCGATTGCCAATATTCCGATTGATACCAAAGGAGTTTCTGTCGGAATTCTTATCAAAGAAAAAGATGAAGGTGTTTATAAAATTTCAATCCGCTCCAAAGGGAAAATAAATGTCTGTGAAATTGCAGCACAATTCGGAGGCGGTGGACATTTTAATGCAGCAGGATGCACAATAATAGGCACGCTTGAAGAGGCGAAAGAAAAACTTCAAGAGGTAGCGGCAAAACAAATACAAAAGGATAGAGCAGATGCTGGCAAATGATGGATTTATAAATATTATTAAACCCACCGGAATGACTTCCAATGATTTGGTTGCAAAATTAAGAGGTATTATTAGAAAAGGATATGGAGAAAAGGTAAAGGTCGGGCACACCGGAACGCTCGACCCCAACGCAGCGGGCGTGATGCTTGTTGCAATAGGCAAAGCGACAAAGTTTACGAAATATATTATTGAAAAAAACAAGACTTATATCGCGGAAATTACCTTTGGCACAAAGACGGACACCTTAGATAGTTATGGTGAAGTTTTGGAGGAGAAAATGCCGAAACGACATACCGAAGAAGAGGTAAAAAAAGTGCTTGAGAATTTTATTTGGAAGAGTTCACAAATTCCGCCAAAATTTTCGGCGCTTAAAATTGATGGACAACGCCTTTATAAATTGGCGCGTGAGGGTAAAGAGATTCCTGAGATTCAACCGAGAGAAATAGAGATACACCAAATAGAACTCTTGGACAAGCAAGAAAATAAGGTGACAATATCGGTGACTTGTTCATCGGGAACCTATATTCGAAGCTTGGCAAGTGATATCGGAGAGGCATTGGGAGAAATTGCAACTCTCACGATGCTTATAAGAAGTGAAGTTGATGGACATTTTATACAAGAAGCTTTTATAATGGAAGAGTTGGAACAAAAAATTCTTCAAAAACAGATACAACAAGTTCTCATCCCTACGGAAAAAATTTTACAAAAGTTCCCGAAGCTTTTACTCAAAGACGGGGTGAAGCTGTATATCAACGGGGCTAAAATTCGAACCGGTCGATATGTGGGAAAAAAAGTTTCGCCGATGCAATATCGGGTTTATGCAGAAGAAAAATTTTTGGGCATCGGAATTGTGAGTAAGGAAGATGACTTATATTTAAAATCGGAAACATTAAATTGATAAACAAGGAGCGGATATGCAGAACTCCATTTCGTTTAGAGAATATATTGAGCGAATCAACATTAAAAGAAATTCTGTAATCACGATTGGAAACTTTGACGGGCTTCATCGAGGCCACATGGAGTTGATAAAGAAGACCATTCAGATTGCCGAAGAACACAATTTAATATCTATTGTCTTTAGCTATGAGGTGCATCCGCAAAATGTGCTTTATCAGAAGATGGTGCATTTGATTATGTCTCAAGAGGAAAAAGAGCGCATTCTTTCTGAACAGGGAATCGAAGTCGTATTGCAAGTTCCGTTTGATGAAATCTTGCAGAATCAAACTGCATATCAATTTTGCGATGAGGTTTTGATTGGGAAACTCAAAGCGAAATATTTGGTTATGGGAGAAGATGCACGATTCGGGAAAGAAATGTTGGAAGCGCCCCGGATAAAAGAATACCTTGAACAAAAAGGCGTTCATGTCGAATTGATTCCTCTGTTGAAATTGGATGGAATTCGAATATCCAGCTCTGAAATTCGACATTTGATTGAGATTGGCGATATTCATAAAGCGCAGGAATATCTCGGACGACCTTTTGAAATGTTGGGCAAAGTGATTCATGGGAAAAAGCGCGGAAGAGCCAGCCTCGGTTATGCGACTGCGAATCTCGGGTTGTTGCCGGATCAGGCGGTGCCTGCTCGAGGAGTTTACGAAACGCAGGTGGAATACGCCGGACGATTATATCAAGGAGCGACAAGCGTTGGGAATAATCCTACTTTTGGAGAAAATCCGTTGACGGTGGAGACTTTTATTTTGGATTTTGATAAAATTATTTATGGGAAAAATATCAAACTCAAATTTATCCGCAAGTTGCGAGAAGAAATGACTTTCTCCTCTTTGGATGGTCTCATTCGACAAATGGATGAAGATATCAAAAGAATAAGGGAAAATCGTTAAAAATGCTTTACGCTTAGTATAATATATGTTATTATAAAGGATGTGAATTACCTGTCGCTAGGATTTTCGACACTCCGACGAAGACCTTGGGTCAGGGCTTTGTAAAAATTAGGAGGAAAAATGACTAAAGAACAAAAAGATCAAATTATTAAAGAGTATGCAATCCATGAAGGAGACACCGGTTCAGCGGAGGTTCAGATTGCATTGTTGACATTTAGAATCAATGAATTGAATGAGCATTTGAAGATGCACAAAAAAGACCACCACTCAAGAAGAGGTTTGTTTAAGATGGTAGGAACCAGAAGAAACCTTCAAAGATACCTAAAAGAAAAAGATCTTGAGAGATACAACGGGCTTATTCAGAGACTTGGACTTAGAAAGTAAGACAATTAAGAGAGCGGCGAGTTCCGCTCTTTTTCTGTAAATAATTTTTGGAGGAATACATGGTACAAAAATTTGAAATGCAATTAGGGTGTAACACCTTGGAAGTTGAGATTGGAAAGGTAGCCGAGCTTGCCAACGGAGCTTGTATCGTTCGATGCAAGGATACGGTGGTGCTTGTTACAGCAACCAATTCAAAAGAACCGAGACAGGGAATCGACTTTTTTCCGCTCAGCGTGGATTTTGAAGAAAGACTCTATTCGGTAGGAAAAATTCCCGGCGGTTTTATCAAGAGAGAAGGAAGACCTTCTGAAAAAGCAATCTTGACATCGCGATTGATTGATAGACCGATTCGACCTCTTTTTCCAAAAGGATATCGAAATGATGTGCAGGTAGTTGCGACGGTTCTTTCGGTGGATCCGGAGGTTAATCCGGATACGATTGCGATGATTGGTTCTTCCATCGCGCTTTCGATTTCATCTATTCCGTTTAACGGACCGACCGGCTCGGTTTCCGTTGGACTTATCAATGGAGAATATATTTTGAATCCGAATTTGGAGCAGCGAGCTGTCAGCGATATGTATCTGGTCGTTTCAGGAACAAAGGATGCGATTATGATGGTGGAAGCAGGTTCCAATGAAGTTTCTGAAGATGTGATGCTCGGTGCGATTTTGTTTGCTCATGAGCAAATCAAAAAAATTGTAGCTTTTGTAGAAACGATTCAGGAATCCGTCGGCAAAGAAAAAACCGAATACACGGTATTTGCAGTTCCGGAAGAAATTGAACAGGCTGTCACTGAATTTGCTAAAGAGAAAATGAAAGTGGCAATTTTGACAAAGGATAAAACGGAGCGAATGGAGAACATGGACAAGGTGAAACTTGAAACCTTGGAACATTTCGCGGAGATTTATCCGGAAGAGATGAAGGAAGTCGACGAAGTTATCTATAAACTGACTAAAAACGGAGTAAGAGAACTCATTTTGGTTGACCGAATTCGACCGGACAATCGTGCGATGGAAGAAATTCGACCGATTTGGACAGAAGTAGGGCTTCTTCCAAGAACGCATGGTAGCGGACTCTTTACTCGCGGTCAGACACAGGTTCTTTCCGTTACAACGCTGAGCTCGCTGGGAGATGCACAGACAATTGACGGGCTGGGCGAAGAAGTAGAAAAAAGATATATGCATCACTACAATTTCCCGGCGTATTCAGTTGGCGAAGCGAGACCTTCAAGAGGTCCGGGAAGACGAGAGATCGGCCATGGAGCATTGGCTGAGCGTGCTTTGGAGCCGATGATACCGAGTAAAGAAGAATTTCCGTATGCGATTCGTGTAGTTTCGGAAGTATTGTCATCCAACGGTTCGACATCGCAGGGCTCCGTCTGCGGAAGCACATTGTCGCTATTGGATGCGGGAGTTCCGCTCAAGGACATGGTTGCGGGAATTGCGATGGGTTTGATAAAAGAAGAAGATAAAGTGGCGATTCTGTCGGATATTCAAGGAATGGAAGATTTCTTGGGCGATATGGACTTTAAAGTTGCCGGAACGAAAAACGGAATCACCGCAATTCAAATGGATATTAAGATTTCAGGAATCGATGAGGCGATTTTGCGACAGGCTCTTGCGCAGGCAAAAGAAGGAAGAATGCATATTCTTGGTGAAATGCAAAAAACAATTACCGAGCCGAGACCGGAAATTTCTCAATATGCACCTGCGGTAATCACAATGCAGATTCATCCGGATAAAATTCGTGATGTTATCGGGACGGGTGGAAAAGTCATCAATAAAATCATTGAAGAAACCGGTGTTAAAATCGATATTGAAAATGACGGAACCGTATTTATTCTTGCTGTGGAGCGAGATATGGGTAAAAGGGCAAAAGAAATTATCGAAGGAATTGTGGAAGAGCCGGAAGTTGGCAAGACTTACAACGCAAAAGTAACTCGATTGATGGCGTTCGGTGCATTCGTTGAAATTCTGCCGGGCAAGGAAGGTTTGCTGCATGTGTCTCAATATGACCACAAGCGAGTAGAAAAGATTGAAGATGTTCTTCAGGTGGGCGATGAGGTACAAGTAAAATTAACCGAGATTGACAATCAAGGAAGACTTAATCTTTCGAGAAAGGCGACTTTGCCGAAGCCGGAGAGGCCGGCAAAGCATGAGGACAAATAATTCATCCTTAAAAATGAAGATTGATATTTAACCGAAATTACAGAGGATTTTGATGGAAATCCTCATCTAAAAACCCGACAGTTTTTGAATGACTGGAAAGTCTTTTGAGAGTAGCTGAAGTGAAAAGTTTATTTCCACTTTTGCAAAGAGTGATTTAGGAGTGGCAATTAGTCTTACAGAAAGAAGCATTTTGAACTTTTTTTCTTGCCAAAAAGTGGAAATTAGTGGTACGATAAAGAGGAAGATGGCAGT
>JBGZSM010000002.1:0-8815 GCA_041853585.1 Filifactoraceae bacterium | reverse complement strand
GCCAAAAAAATGAATGTCGATACCGACTTTTTGACACCGAAACAACTTCCGCAATTTCTTGAAGAAGCGGAAATCATAAAAAACAAATTGCAAAATCTTTCACTCGCCGAGCTTAAAAAACTCTACGCCGCCAGCGATGAAATCACGAAGCTCAACTATGAGCGTCTCAAAAATATGGATTTTTCAAAAGCGATGACGCCGGCGATTTTGTCATACGAAGGCATTCAATTTCAATATATGGGTGCACAAATTTTTGAAAAAAGTCATTTTGACTATGTCGAGGAGCATCTGAGAATTCTCTCCGCCATGTTCGGCATGTTGAAACCATTTGACGCCGTCGTTCCCTATCGCTTGGAGATGCAGGCAAAGCTTGCCGTCGGCTCGGATAAAAATCTGTATCAATTTTGGGGCAAAAAAATTGCCGATGCCTTGCTGGCGGAAAGCGACTGCATGTTGAATCTCGCTTCCAAAGAATACAGCAAGGTCGTCAGCGCGCATCTGCCGAAGGACTATCCTTTCGTCACCTGCGTTTTCGGGGAGGAAAAGGACGGAAAAATTATTGAAAAAGGTACGATGTGCAAAATGGCAAGAGGATTGATGGTGCGATTTTTGGCGGAGAACAATATTCGCCGAATCGACGATGCAAAATCTTTTTGCGAAATGGATTATCGATTTTCAAAAATGCATTCCGACGATAAAAATTTTGTATTTATAAAGAGCAGTTAGAGCGCTCGTCATTCAAACGATTTTTTGATTGCAAAGCAGAAAGGAGAGCTATGAATTACAAATCGAATTACAGTCTTTATCTACCGAGTTATTCCATCGGAACCGATTGTTATGACGAAATTCGTCATGTCACAAGATATTACGGAAACAGCGCCGTCGTTATCGGCGGAAAAACGGCGATGGAAAAAGCCAAAACCAATCTCCTTTCCGCAGTCGAAAATACAAATTTACAAATTCTTGATTTTTTGTGGTACGGCGGCGACGCCACCTATGAAAACGGCGATGCGCTCATCGCCAATCCGATCGTGCAAAAAGCCGATATGATTTTTGCGGTCGGCGGAGGAAGGGCTTGCGACACCGTCAAATATATCGCCGACAAATTGGACAAGCCGCTGTTCACTTTTCCAACCATCGGCTCCAACTGCGCGCCGGTCACCGCCGTCAGCGTTATGTATAACAAGGACGGCACATTCAAAGATTATTACTATCCGAAGCTGATGAATCATTGCTTTATCAACTCGCAGATTATCGCCGAAGCGCCGGTCGAATTTCTCTGGGCGGGCGTCGGCGATGCGCTCAGCAAAGAGGTGGAGGTCGAATTTACTTCTCGCCATCACAAGCTGGCGCACACTCCGCTGATGGGAAGACAGATGTGCCATATCTGCACCGACCCTTTAGTGGAATTCGGCGAAAAAGGGCTGTCGGATTGCCGAAACAATCAGCCTTCCTTTGAGATGGAGCAGCTTATTTTGTCCATCATCGTCTCCACGGGACTCGTCTCCAATCTCGTGACAACGGCGGATGCGGATTATTACAATTCCACTTTGGCGCATTGTGTTTACTATGGCTCGACGCTTACGAAAAAAGGACATCAACATCTGCATGGAGAAGTCGTTTCGCTCGGCGTACTCTGCCTGCTTGAATTTGATAAACAGGAAAAGGAATTTGAGCGCATCATGCGGTTCAACCATTCCATCGGACTGCCGATTTGTTTTGACGATGTGGAGATCAGCGAGGAAGAATTTGACATCATCGCCGACCGCGCAATGCAGACGATCGAATGGGAGCATCGTCCTCCACAAGTAACCCGCGAAGGCTTTATCCAAGCGATGAAAAATACCAATGCCAAAGGACGAGCATACAAAACAACACATACAAAATAAGAATACCACATAAAAAACAAAATTCGCATTCACACGGGATAATCCGTGTGAATGCAACAAAAAAACTTCCAACAAAATTAACCGAAAATTAACTTTCAATTATTACTCTTAAAACATCGCCCAATTCTCGATTTTTCAAATGCAGATTCGCAAGCAAACTTTCCGTATCTTTTGTATTGATTTCTAAAAAAGACTTCATTATTTCTATAATGCCTTGTTTCCCAAATTTTTCATACACCATATCATACAACAAAACAGTACCTCGACTGTGAACATCCTCCGGGCGATGTAGATCGGCAGGCTTGATTCGCTCATTTTCTATCAATTCTCCACGATGTTGTTGAATAATTTTAGCGATATCCTCATTTGTGTTTTCCAGAAGATATAATATCGCGGACCATTCGGCAAATGTTTCGTTCATCCAATCCTCCCAATTAAGCGCCGCTCCGGAAAAACGAATATGCCCAAGTTCATGAGCCAGCAATTTTGCAAACCTAAAATCATCTTTAATCAGTTCACCAAAAACAATGAGCCCCTTTCTGACATAAGCATCTCCGCGAAACTCCGGCAAAAAAACAAAATCCATTTTTCCGGATTCCGATTGGATTTCTTTTCCGAACAATTTTTCGTAGTACTTCGCAATCCCCTCCGCCAAAGACAAATATTGTTCGGCTTTGAGACTTGCACTCTCATCCATGCAATAAGCTCGAAAATTTTCTTCTTCAATGATAAAAGGGTCTTCCATCAAAATGATATTATAATCCATATCCGGTGCCGTATAGAAAAACTTGCTTTCATCACGCCTACCTTTTACCAAGGTATATTTCGGATTCGCTTCAATTTCTATCGTAGCCGGAAAATATGTCTCAAAGCCATCATCCGCAGAAATAGGATACCAACAGGAATATAAATTGAAAGCAACCAAATTATCCTGAAAGTAAGTATGATTTCCGGAAGGGATTCCATGATAAGTGATATACAGCTCATGAGCATTTTCAAATTCAACTTCATACATTCTTAGGCTAAAAAAGAAAATTTCCTGTTGACCGACTGAATTTATCCGTACCTCTCCTTCATCCGCAGAAACATAATCAATTACCCATTCATCCCCTAAAGCGAAACGAATTTTTCTTTTATCGGATTTATTTTTAAGTTTGATTTTTACAGTTATATCCAGTCGATTGGAAACAGAACATTCAAAATCCAATCTTTCTACACAATGAATCATATTTCACCTCTTTCTATCATTATAATTATTGTAACATTTGAGTTGGACAAATACAAACACCCTTTTGCATCAATTATAAGAAATGTGCACAGGGTGTTGATTTTTTATCTCTCTTCTCTGAAATATGGTATTGACAAATCCTTTGGCGGTCTATCCTCCGGTTTGTCTTTGCGCGTACTGACGACGATAACGAATATCGTGCAAAGATACGGCAACATATCGATGAGATATTGCGAAACTTGAATGCCCATTCCTTGAAGGCGGAAACCTATGATATCCAAGCCGCCGAACAGGACGGAACCGAGCATCGCTTTGAGCGGTTTCCACGAAGCGAAGATAACGAGTGCCACCGCAATCCAGCCGCGACCGCCCGTCACATTGTCCTGCCAAACGGGAATGCTCACCAGCGAAAGATATGCACCGCCGAGTCCTGCGAGTGCGCCGCCGAAAATCGTGTGCACATATTTGTATAGCTCAATATTCACACCGGACGCATCCGCCGCCGCCGCACCTTCACCGACCGCACGCAGATTGAGTCCCCATCGAGTTTTTTTGAAATAAAAAAGGGTGGCGAGCACGAGCAGGTAGCCGATATAGACAAAGATATTCTGTTTGAAAAAAATATCGCCCACAACCGGCAAATCGCTCAAAATCGGAATGTGCATCGTGCGAAAAACTTCGCGCACGCTTTCCGGCGCGGACATGCCGACATGATTTTTGCCGACAAAGCTCGCAAAACCCGTTCCGAAAATCGTGAGTGCCAATCCGGTAACGACCTGATTCGCGCGTAAAGTAATTGTGAGCACTGCATAGATGGCGGCTCCAATCGCCCCGGCCATCATCGCTCCGAACATCGCCAAAGTTGCGCTCCCCGATTCAAATCCCGCCGAAAAACCGATGACCGCTCCCATAATCATCATCCCTTCCACGCCGAGATTGAGATTTCCGGATTTTTCGGTGTAAATTTCCCCAATCGTTGCAAAAAGCAAGGGAGTCGCCGCGCCGACCGCAGCCGATAAAATTGCAATCAACATTATTTCGCCCTCCCCACCAATTTATATTTGATAAAGAACTCAGAGCCGAGCACAAAGAACAAAATCATTCCCTGAATCATTCCCGAAACTGCAGACGGAATTTGCATCGACACTTGGACGAAATTGCCGCCCTGTATCAAGATGGCAAAGGCAATCGAAGTGAAAAGAATATATTGCGCTTTAAGTCCCGATAACCAAGTCGTAATGATGGCGGTGTAACCGTAACCCGCCGACAAAGTATAGCTGAGCGTTTTTTCCATCGCCGAGGCCTGTATCATTCCGACGAGTCCACAGAGTCCGCCCGAAAGCGTAATCGCAAAAAGAATGATGCCGTTCACATTCATACCCGCATACTTCGCAGTATTGATGCTTTCGCCGACCACTTCGATTTCATATCCTTTTTTGGTGTAGCGAATAAAGATATACATCAGTACCGTCAACAGCAACGCAATCAGCCAACCGATATGCATGCCGAACAGATTGGGCAATACCGCGCTCGTGTCGAAGTTCGGGATTTTCGGAAAACCCGTCGCTTGCGGATCCTTCCAAGGTCCGAATTGTAAAAACTGCACGATTTTGATAGCGACATAGTTGAGCATCAAGGTGAAAATCGTCTCATTCGTTCCCAGTTTCACTTTGAACACCGCGGGAATGAGCGCCCAAATACCGCCGAGCAAAACGGCAACCGCCGTCATTGTCAACAGCAAAATCGGTCTCGGCAGATTGTCCGCATAGTTGAGCGCAACGAAGCCCGCACCGAGCGCGCCCATCATGATTTGTCCCTCGCCGCCGATATTCCAGAATTTCATTTTGAAAGCCACCAAGATACCCAGCGATGCAATGATGAGCGGCACCGCCTTGTTGACGGTCTCCTGCAATCGCATCGGCGTTCCGATGGCACCGAAAAACATTTCGCTGAACACTTGCAGCGGATTATATCCTATCAGCGCTATAAATATTCCGGCAAAAACCATCGCGCCGACGATCGCAATCGCTCGAACGATGAGCACAAATTTCGTATCGACATCTTCTCTTTTGACAAGCTTAATCATTGCGCTCTCCTTTCTTTTGCTCGGATATTTTTTTCTTCGGCATCTCTTTTTTGCCCTTCGGTTTTTGTGTTTCTTCCTTTATATAGTCTTGTGTGGAATTTTCTGCAGGAATTTCTTCCTTTATATTGTCTTTTGTAGCGAAAGTTTTTTTCGGATGCTCCAAACGAAATTTTTCGACATCCTCCATCGTGCCGCCCGCCATCAAAATGCCGACTTCCTCCTTGCTCGTGTCATCGGTTTCGACGACTCCCGTCACCATCCCGTCATAAATGACGGCGATTCGGTCACAGATTTCAAGCAAAATGTCCAAATCTTCTCCGATAAACAAAACGCCGACTCCGTTTTGCTTTTGCTCGTTGAGCAGGTCATAGATTTTGTAAGAAGCCCCGATGTCGAGTCCACGAACCGGATAGGCGGTGATGAGCAGCTTCGGACTCGCGTCGATTTCGCGTCCGAGCAATACCTTTTGAATATTTCCGCCCGACATTTTTCGCACCGGCTTATCGATTCCCGGCGTCACGATTTCCAAACGCTCCACAATTTCCTTCGCCTTGGGCACCATTTCTTTTTTATTGATGAAAAGTCCTTTTTTCTTTTGATAATCCTTGAGCATAATATTGTCTACAATATCCATCGAGCCGACCAAGCCCATGCCCAATCGATCTTCGGGGATAAATCCCATCCGCACGCCGAGGTTGATAATTTCGCGCGGGGTTTTATCCACAATATTTTCGCCTTCAAAATAAATTCTGCCCGAATTGGTTTTGAGCAAGCCCGCGATGGTTTCGCAAAGTTCCTTCTGTCCGCTGCCCGCCAAGCCGGCGACGCCTAATATTTCTCCGCCATAGACATTGAGGCTCACCTCTTTGAGCGCATAGCGCTTGTCGGAATCGAGCACCGTCACTTCATCCAGCTCCAGCATCGGCTTGACGGAGCGCTCCGATTTCGGTTTTTCAATCGACAGCTCCACCGATTTTCCGACCATCATCTCCACCAATTCTTTGGCGGTGGTTTTTGAAGTTTCGAGCGTATCCACCGTTCTCCCTTTGCGCAACACGGTGACGCGGTCACTGATTTCCATCACCTCATTCATTTTGTGCGTGATGATAATGATGGAATTGCCCTGCTCCTTCATATTGCGCATAATCTGAAACAATCGCTTGATTTCCTGCGGTGTCAACACCGCCGTCGGCTCGTCCATAATCAAAACCTTCGCCCCGCGATAGAGCACCTTGATAATTTCAAGCGTCTGCTTTTCGCCCACCGACATATTATATACTTTTTTGTTCGGATCGATGTCCAAGCGATATTTGTCGGAAATCGTGCGAATTTCTTTGCTGAGCGATTTGCTTCGAATGAAGGCGCTGCCCTTTTGTCCCAAAATAATATTTTCTTTTGCACTGAGTACATCAATCAGTTTGAAATGCTGATGTATCATACCGATTCCGAGCTTTATCGGCTCGCCGGGCGATTTGAATTCCTGTTTTTTTCCATCGACTAAAATAAAACCGCTGTCGGGCGAATAAATACCCGACAGCATATTCATCAATGTGCTTTTCCCCGCGCCGTTCTCTCCGAGCAGCGCATGAATCTCACCTTTATTTATAGTCAAATTAACATTTTCGTTCGCCTTTATGCTGCCAAAGCTCTTTGAAATATTGATCATTTCAATTGCCTTTTGCATAAGTCCTCCACTACTTCACGCTGCCGATGACGCCTTCCACTAAGAAATTGGTCTCCCAAATTTTTTGACGATCCGGCTTTTCTCCTTCAGCAATAACAATTTCGCCCGCCTGATTTTTAATCGGACCGGTAAATACATTGAACTCACCGGACTTGATTTTCGCTTTGACCTCATCGATTTTCGCCTGCGCTCCCTCCGGCGCATTCTCCGTCAACGGCAGGATGTCGATATAGCCATCCGCCATCGTTCCGTAGTAGCTTTCCGGTTTCCAAGTGCCGTTCATGATAGATTCAACGGTCTTGATATAATATACGCCGTGATTCCAAACCGGCGCGGTCATAAATGCCTTCGGTGCCGCTTGGTAGCTGTCGGAATTGTATCCGATTGCAAAAGCGCCCTTCTCTTCCGCCGCAACCTGAGGTCCCGTCGTATCACAATGCTGAGCGAGTACATCGCATCCCGCCGCAAGCAAAGCGTCCGCCGCTTCTTTTTCTTTTTGCGGGTCATACCATGAATTCGTCCATACGACCTGCACCGTCGCATCCGGATTTACCGATTGCGCTCCCAAAGTGAAGGCATTGATTGCAATAAAAAGTTCCGGCAACGGAAATGCCGCGACAAATCCGATTTTGTTGCTCTTGGTTTTCATTCCCGCGACAATCCCGGAAAGATAGCGCGCTTCTTCCATTGCTCCGAAATAGTTTCCGAAATTCGTATCATTCATCATATATCCGGAGAAATGAAGGAATTTCAAATCCGGATATTCCAATGCGAGCTCATTCATCGCATCCATATAACCGAAGCTGTTGGCAAAAATCACCGTCGCTCCCTGGTCAATCATCACCTTCGCGGAATTTTTCACATCCTGCTTGTTCTCCGGCACCGCTTCCTGATAGAAAGTTTTGACCTTGTCGCCGAGCTTGGATTCCAGTTCAAGTCGACCTTTGTCATGCGCCTGAGTAAACCCGCCGTCGTTGATGTGACCTATGTAAATAAATCCCACCTTGATCTGTTCTCCTGATTCTTTGCCGCTATTTCCGCCACAAGCTGTCAACAACAACATGGCAACGAGCATCAATGCTAAAAGTTTCTTCATTTTTTCTCCTCCAAATTGATTTGATTGATTTTGTTGAGTTTAATTATATCCACTTCAATTGGCTTTGTAAATAGATTTAGAGAAAATACTGGATTGTTCCACATAAACTTTTCGAGCATTATTCATATTGTGCAGAATGATTTTAGATTTTTCGCCGATGTATCGTTCGATATTTTTACAATTGCCTGCTTGGTAAAAATTTCTGATATAAACTTTTTCTATCATTTCGTTTAATAAATTTGATAATCCGAAACACTTAACTTTTTAGACCGAATTGCTATAATAAAAAGGAAGGGAGATTGTATGAATTATTTAGGTATCGACATCGGCTCAACTTCCATCAAAGTTGCGCTCTTGTCACAAGACAAAAGTATTTTGCACCGAAGTGTAACTCAAACCACTTGGGACAGCGGCGAAAAAGCGAATGATATTTTGGAAGAGATTCAAGCGAGCGGCTATTCGTGCGAAAATCTCAAAATCGTTGCGACGGGCTATGGTCGTATCAGCGTAGATTATGCGGATAAGGCGATTACCGAAATCAGTTGCCATGCCAAAGGTGCATCGCATATTTTTGCCGAAAAAAATGCAACCGTCATCGATATCGGCGGACAGGATACGAAGGTCATCGCGATTCAAAACGGCAGAGTGGCCGATTTTTTGATGAATGACAAATGCTCCGCCGGAACCGGAAAATTTTTGCAGATTATGGCGGAGACGATGAAAATCTCTCTCCCCGAAATGTGTGAGATGGCGCGCGATGGCGAAAATGTGCAAATCAGCTCGATGTGCACGGTCTTTGCCGAATCCGAAGTCATCAGTCTGATTGCAAAAG
>JBGZSM010000001.1:0-20174 GCA_041853585.1 Filifactoraceae bacterium | reverse complement strand
GTTTTGTGTTTTGTGTCCGGAATCTTCATTTCGTTATTTTCATTTTAATTTTTTTCGCTTCCTATTATATAGCTTATTCTATACCGTAATTTGCTGTCAGCTGTTTACATTTTCAAGTCGGGATAAGAGGTTATGAAAGTTTTTCTGTAAATGGTCTTTATGATAAAATATTAAATCATAGAAAACCTTATTTTATGGCAAAAGAAAAAAGTCGGTATACAAAGTAGAAATGCTGAAGAAAAAGGTAACATCACTCGGTTGTTCCTAAGTCTTTTTTCTACTCTCCTCTGATAGGAGGCTGTAGCTAAGACGGAATCTGCTTCTTCATAAAATTTCTATTTTAATTTTAAAGACTCCATCGCCGCATAAAATTTTTCTCCCGAATTACTTTTTAAAAAACTACAAATTTCAATATACTTTTTGTTTTGCTTTTGTTATACTTAGATTACAACTTTAAGGTTGAATGTCGAGTTGTCCGATTGACAACTCAAGAAGGAGAGAATATCTTTATGAAATTTCAAGAATTGCCTTATCAACGACCGGATATTGACAAGGTCACTGCAAATTATAAGAACATGAAAGAAAAAATCGAAAATGCTTCAACGGCGGACGAGCAAATTGCTCTGATTAAGGAGTATGCACTTCTGAAAAAGGATAATGACAGTACAGTCAACATTTGCACCACTCGCTATTCTATCGATACGACCGACGAATTTTATTCGGCGGAGAATGATTTTATGGATGAGCATACACCGATTTTTCAAAACTTGGATGTCGAGGTGCAAAAAGCCATCTATCATTCTAAATTCAGAAATGAATTGGAAAAAGAATTCGGCAAGCATTATTTCAATTTGATGGAATGTCATCTTGCCTTGAACGAAAAAGCCATTCCTTATATGCAAAAAGAAAATGAGCTGACAACGAAATACAACAAAATCATCGCAACCGGAAAAGTAAATTTCCGAGGAAAGGAATATACGCTTACGCAGCTTTCACCATTGCTTCAAAACACAGACCGTGAATTCAGAAAAGAAGCTTATCTGGTGCGCAACCGATTTTATGAAGCACATCAGGATGAGTTTGATTCAATCTATGACGAATTAGTGAAGCTCCGTCACGAAATGGCGCTTGCACTCGGCTATAAGAATTATGTGGAACTGCAATACAAATTGTTGATGCGTACGGATTATGACCATAACGATGTTGCGAGATATCGTGAAAAAGTTTTGAAAACGATTACGCCGCTTTCAAACGAGCTGAGAAAACAACAGGCCGCTCGACTCGGTATTTCGGATTTTAAGGCTTATGATATTCCAATAATTTTCAAAGACGGCAATCCGAATCCGCAGGGCGAAGAAAAATTCATCGTGGAGCAGGCAATCAAAATGTATGACGAGCTCAGCCCGGAAACGAGCGAATTCTTCCACTTCATGGTAAACAACAATCTGATGGATTTGACGGCGAAACCGGGCAAGCAATCCGGCGGATATTGCACCAGCTTTGACAAATATAAAATGCCTTTTATCTTCTCCAATTTTAACGGTACGCGCGGCGACATCGATGTCGTAACGCATGAAGCGGGCCATGCATTCCAAAACTATATGTCTCAGGGAATGCTGCTTCCGGAATATATTTGGCCAACCTTTGAAGCCTGTGAGATTCATTCGATGAGTATGGAGTTTTTAACTTGGCCGTATATGCATTATTTCTTCGGCGATGAGGCGGACAAATTCAAATTTGCGGCATTGACCGATTCCATCAACTTCATTCCATACGGCGTGACCATCGACCACTTCCAGCATTTCG
The DNA here is from genome assembly GCA_041853585.1 of Filifactoraceae bacterium. Taxonomy (GTDB): domain Bacteria; phylum Bacillota; class Clostridia; order Peptostreptococcales; family Filifactoraceae; genus JAUNKE01. Next base: position 18,368 of record JBGZSM010000001.1, on the reverse strand, counting down.
TATATGAAAATCCGAATGCCACCCCGGCGGAGCGTCGAGCGAAATTCCACGAGCTCGAAATGATGTATCGACCGTATCTGGATTATGAGGATGACTATCTGGCAAGCGGGACTTTCTGGTTTATGCAAAATCATGTGTTCAATACACCATTCTACTATATCGATTACACATTGGCTCAGGTTTGTGCATTCCAATATTTGATTAAGTCGCTGGAAGACCCGAAAAAAGCGATGGATGAATATATTAATCTGTGCAAAGCGGGAGGTTCCGCATCATTCTTCGACCTGATTGAAATCGGCAAGCTGAAAAATCCGATGACCACTTCGGTGTTGGAAGACATCGTGCCGAAACTTCAAGAAGTGCTTCAATCGTTTAATATGTAATTGGGATTGTAAAAAACAATTTGGAAAAATTGACGGGCATATGATTTAAAATCCGAGCAGCATAAAGACGGCGATTGTTTTCGGTAAATCCATTCGCTAAAAGCGGATTTATCAATTGCCGTAAAGGGTTTCATGCTCAAATGAATTTCAATTTAAGAATGTAAAAAGACCTTGCAGCCTTTCGGCGACAAGGTCTTTTGTATTCAAAGGGTTGTCATTATTATATGGCGAATTATCCCAAATAATTTCCGACAAACAATCCGAAGTAGTTTCCTACGACATAGCCGAGCGTTCCCACCATCATAATCGGACCGATGAGCTCCGTCCAACCTTTTGAAATCGCCATCGCTACCGCCGTAGTCGGCCCGCCGATGTTGGCATTGGATGCCAAAATGATTTCTTCCAAATTGAATCGGAATATCTTTCCGCCGATAAAGGTCACCAGCATATTCATCACCACCATGATTGCACAGAACAAAAGCAAGAGCGGTGACTTGGTAATGATGACGACGATGGACGCCGGCACACCGATTACCACAAAGAATATATATATAAGGAAGGTTCCGATTTCTTGCGAGCCTCGAATTTCACCGAATAATTTTGGGAAAATCGTTGCAAAAAGCATCGTAAGCGTGGTAATGAAAAGATATTTGTTGCCGAGCAAGGTAATGGTTTTTCCGATATTGCCGTTCATACTTTTTCCAAGAGCCTCGGTCTGCGTTGCCAAAAATTGCGAAAGTGTCACGATGGCAATCGAAATAGCGAAGGTAAATGCGATATCTTTGAGCGAAATTTCTTTTCTTCCCCAATAGGATGCCGCAACGGTTTTTCCTTCTTCCTTCCCTTTTTTCTCCACCTCGTCCATGAAAGGATGCTTGTATGCTTTTCTAAAAAATTTCATCGTCGGAATCGCAATGAGTACAAAGAAGTACAATGCCATCAACAGGTTGTCCGCAACGACCGCCGCCGAAACCAATTCGCCATCCACATTAAATGCGCTGGACATCGCTGCAAAGTTTACGCTCCCGCCGATGTAGGAGCCCGCCATCATCGCCGCCACTTTGCTAAGTTCGGGAACTAAGTCACTGAGCGCATAGAATCCGACAAAGGCTCCGAGCACCGTACCCAATGAACTGATTAAAAAAATGATGAGCAATCGACCGCTCTCCCGCCAAATTTTTCGCAAGTCACTTTTAAACAACAGCATCGGAATTGCAAGCGGTACCACATAGGTCCAGACGGAATCATAAGCCGGCGCATCGGTTGGAATAATGCCGAGATTGGATAAAATCATTGCTCCGAGCAACGCGATAATTGCACCGCTCACCTTGGATGCCCAATCGTATTTTTGCTCCAAATAAATCGTAATCGCAGCCCAACCCGCCATAATCGTCCACAAAGCCCACAGATTATCCGCACTGATTGCAATCGAATCTCTCAGCTTTATCAAAATTTCCATTTATAATCTCCTTTCAAACTTTGGACTTCCCCCGAATATTTTTATATAACACTACAATACTACACTAAAATTTTTTCCACGACAATATTTTTATGATTTTTGTGGTTTAAATTTTTTATTTTATATGCGATTTTGTTTTTTAAGCATAATCCCATAAATCCTTTCAATTATTCTACACAAAATCAAATTTTTCTTCGATAAAGGCTACCATTTTTTTAAATTTGATATATAATATAAATGGATAACAAATTTTGACTAGGAGGTATATTATGGCTTTAATGAACAGTCGCCAAATGTTTAAGAATGCGTACGACGGAAAATACGCGATTGGTGCTTTTAATGTAAATAATATGGAAATAATTCAAGGAATTATCGGTGCCGCAGTGGAGCAGGAATCCGCAGTAATTTTGCAGGTATCCGCGGGCGCAAGAAAATATGCCAATCCGATTTATTTGAGAAAATTGGTTGAGGCTGCGGTGGAAGAAACCGATTTGCCAATCGTACTTCATTTGGATCATGGTGACAGCTTTGAGCTTTGCAAGCAATGTATTGATGACGGATTTACTTCCGTAATGATTGACGGCTCCGCACTTCCGTATGAGGAGAATGTGGCACTTGCACAGCGTGTTGTGGAATATGCTAAACCTCGAAATGTAACCGTTGAGGCGGAACTTGGAAAATTGGCCGGCGTGGAAGATGATGTCAATGTCAGCAAAGAAGATGCGACTTATACAGACCCTGACCAAGCAGTTGATTTTGTGAAAAGAACCGGCGTGGATTCGTTGGCGATTGCAATCGGAACAAGCCATGGTGCATACAAATTCAGCGGCGATCCGAAATTGGATTTCGCTCGACTTGAAAAAATCTCCAATCTTCTTCCGGAGTTCCCATTGGTGCTTCACGGCGCTTCTTCGGTAATTCCGAAATATCTTGATTTGTGCAATCAGTACGGCGGACAGATTCCGGGCGCAAAAGGAGTGCCGGAGGATATGCTGAACAGAGCATCCAAATTGGGTGTATGTAAAATCAATGTGGATACCGATTTGAGAATGGCGATGACGGCAGCGATTCGTAAAGTGTTCGCAGAGCAGCCTTCTGAATTTGACCCGAGAAAATATCTTGGACCGGGCAGAGATGCTATCAAAGAAATCGTCGCACACAAAATTAAAAATGTATTCGGTTCCGCAGGCTCCGCGAAACATTTCAAATAAAAAATCAGGGGCTGTCGCAGAATGAGATTTTTTCGTTCTGCCGCAGCTTCTTTTTTAATCCAGCCAATTAAATGTATAAAATAGTTCAAGGTCATATATAGAAAAGTGTTGATACTAGTTGCAAAACACGACGATAGTGTAAGCTTATTCTTGATATAGCTTTTCATACAAATATCAATAAACAAAAACAATTTTCTTCCGTCGTTATATTATCTGTTTATTCTTTTTATATTAGTAATATCCATACAATTAAAACAGCTGTAGCAAGCATACTTATCAGTGTCGTCAATATTAAACTTTCCTTAAAATAAAGTGTATAAGCTGCATAAAGAACAAATATCCATCAAAACAAATCTGATCTTGGAATGCCAAGCTCATTATAAAATATTACCTTAAAGAAATTAAGAAGCGACACCAGAGCTTGATACTAATTACAATTAGCAAGTTGGAATAATCGTTCTCATGACTCTTCATTAATTGAGGGTTGATACTTCAAAGTATTCTTCATGTGTCGTTTCCGCAAACTCGTCCTGGCCATTATTACAAATGCCAATTCACACAACGATTGTAAACATATTTCCAATCTCCGTTCTTATACCTTTGTGGATTAAAAGATAACATGTGTTTTCACTCTTCCTTTCTTCGATACAAAATTTATCGATTAGCAAAATAAATATTTCCACATTTAAGATTCTTCCAAGATATTACATTAGATAATTCCAGAGCCTGAATTTCTCCATTTTCATCTAAGCAGTCACCCTCCCATAATGTTTCCATTACAATTAATTCTCCATTAGAAAACTCCATCTTTAACTCTCCTTTATTCTCAAATTCGTTTCTATTCTCGCCTTGAGTATAAACCCTCAAACTTTTCTTGTCAAGTTTTTTAGAATTTATACTGACAATTTTACATTCGAAACTACTGATTATATATCATTTATCTTTCTCAATTTTAAAATACCGACCCAATTTAAACATCGAGTCGGTATTTTTTTATCCAAGCAGGACTGCACCGATAACACCGCCGATGATAAGCGGTATGTCAAAGGCAATGAAGGTCGGTACGCAGGTATCCCAAATATGTTCATGTTGTCCGTCGGCATCAAGTCCCGAAGTCGGTCCGAGCGTCGAATCCGATGCAGGTGAGCCGGCATCGCCAAGCGCCGCCGCCACACCGATAAGCAAAATCGTACTTTCCGGTGAAAATCCGAGCGTCGTGCAGAGCGGAACGTAAATCGCTGCAATAATCGGTATCGTCCCGAAAGAGGTACCGATTCCCATCGTGATGAGCAGTCCGACCAACAGCATAATGGTCGCCGCCATCGCTTTGGATGCCTGCATATACACCGCCGCATTCTTGACGAGTTCATCGACTGCCCCGCTCTCTTTCAACACTTTTCCATATCCCGAAGCTGCCAACATGATGAATGCGATATAGCCCATCATCGCAATCCCGCCGTTTATCACTTCGTCCATATTTTTCCAGCGAATGCAACCTGTCAAAATCATTGTAAAAATTCCTGACAGCGCTCCGTATGCGAGCGACTCGGTATATGCCGAAACAATCGCGGTTATCAAGCAGGCGAGCAAAGCGCCCCATGCCGCTCTCGTCATCTTCGGCTCAATATGTTCATCATGCGTTCCTTTGATTGGCAAATCTTCGTATTTTCGATTTTTCCCGTAGAGCAGGAAAACACATAATACCAATCCGATCAACATCGACAATCCGGCAATCCACATTACCGAAACGATTTGCTTCAAACTGACTTCCAATCCCGAATTGGCGATATTGGTTTGAATCGTTTGGTGAAATTGAAGTCCGAAGCCGAGCGGAATGACAATATACGGCGCTTTCAATCCGAAAGTCAGCGCACAGGCAACCGCGCGACGGTCAATCATCAACCGATTCATGAGTGACAGAAGCGGCGGAATAAGAATCGGAATAAAAGCGATGTGTACCGGAACAATATTTTGGGAAAAACAGGCGATAAATGCAATGGCAAATATCAAAAAGAATTTTTTCCCTGACAGCACTTGGGATATTTTTCGAGATAAAATCGTTCCCAATCCCGAATCCGCCAACGCAACCGCGAATGCACCGAGCAAGATGTAACTCAATGCCATCGACGAGTTGCCGCCCATTCCGGAAATAAATACCGAGATGATATTATTTTCAGCTCCGGGAGAGTAAATCGGCATTCCGGCAACGACGCCGCCGACAATCGCCGACACGATAATCGACAGCAAAATGTTGAATTTGAATAAACAGAGCACACACATTACTATTACAGAAATAACTACTGCATTGAATAACATAGAAACCTCCTTTACTCCAAAAACGATATACTTATTCCGATGTTACTTGACATTCGTCACAATTGTCAAGCATTTTACATCAGTCCTCTTTTTTTATACAAATATTTTACATTTTCTTGGATGAAATTGTGAATAACAGATTGTCAAATAATGATTATTTTGGTTAAATAGTGTTGATGGGATTTTAAATATGGGGAGTTTATATGAAAATCGGACATTTTTTTAAGGAATACAAATCCTTTATACAATCTTTTTCGCATGGAGCAAGTCGTTTTATAAAATATCAAATCACTACAAAATTGCTTATATCCGTACTTATTCTGCCTCTGTTTACAACATTTATTCAGGCATTGATTTACTCGAGCGGCTTTCCTGCCGTCAGCAACAATGAGATGGGACGATTCCTATTCAGTCCGCATGGCATATTGTTCTTGGCAATCGGAGCCTTTGTTTTGGTGCTCAGCGTTTTGATTGAATTGGGCGGTCTGGTGCTGCTCAGTGCACAAATTCTACATAACAAACCGGAAAGCAGCTACAAAGACTTGATGAAATCCAATTTCAAATTATTGCCTAAAATGTTTGAAATCGGAAGCTTGGTTCTGCTTTTGTATCTGATATTTCTTGTACCGCTATCAAAAACGGGCGTGACGCTCAGTTTTCTCGACGGGATTCGCATCCCGAGCTTTGTCAATATTTTTGTGGAGGAGCATTTCAGCTATAAAGTTCTATACTATCTGTTGCTCTTTGTCTTGCTATGCATCAGTATCCGCTGGATTTTTCTTTTTCAATTTATGATGATTGAGCAGAACAGACCGTCACAGGCATTGAAAAACAGCTCCTTACTGTTTAAGAAAAATTACAAAGAATTCTTTTGTCATTTGGCGATGGTCGTCATCATCAATCTGTCGCTTCTATTTATATTCTCTTGGCTCTGGAATAAAGGGCTTTCATTGCTGGTATGGAATCTGACAAGCGACTCGACTCGATGGCTTTTATTTGTGCTGCTTTTTGTCAAAAATATTCTGCTCAGCTTAACGGCTCTGCTTCTGATTCCTTTCGAGCTCCACTTTTTGACAAATCTGTTCTATCATTTTATCAGCAAGACAGAGCCTTTTTGTCATCAGTTGCATCTATGCCCGGAGATTCCCGAAAAAAGCAAGCCCTCGCCGATAGACAAAATCTTTTGTCGCAAAAAATCGATTTGTATCGGTGCATTGAGCGCGATTGTTTTAATATCGATTCCACTCGGATTCTTTTATGAAGAAATTTTCGCAAAAGAAAATACCGTCCTCGTCATCGCACATCGAGGCGGAGGAGGACATTCCATTCCTGAAAACAGTCTGTCCGCTTTTGAAACGGCCATTCAAAACAGCGCTGACTATATTGAATTGGATGTGCAGCGCACGAAGGATGGCGCTTACATCATTCATCACGATTCGGATTTTGAGCGATTGGCAGGCGTCTCCAAAGCTTCTTTCGAAATGACTTTGGATGAAATCAAAGCACTCGACATCGGGCAAAAGTTTCCGAATTACCCGAAGGAGCGAATTTGCACTCTTGCGGAAACCCTCGATTTGTGTCAAAATAAAATCGGACTGTTCATCGAGCTCAAAGGAGAAACCGCAGACCAACAAATGGCGGATGATATCGCCGCAATGCTTGCGGACAAAGAAACGGACAAAGAGATTGTGCTGATGAGTTCCAATTCGGCATTGCTTGAATATATTCAGAAAAACTATCCGGAGCTTAAAACCGGATTCGTCTATTATTTTGCTTTAGGAAAGGCGGGCAATTTTTCCGCAGACTATATTATAATAGAAGAAAGTGCCGCAACCGACAATGCACTAAAGAGCATTCGGCAAGCTGAAAAACAATCGGTCGTCTGGACCATCAATCATCCGAAGTCGATGCGACGATTGATTCAGAAGAATGTAGATGGCATTATTACCGACGATGTCCAAACATTGAGAACATCGATCGAGGAGTTTGAAAAACAGGATTATCATAATCGACTGCTCGATAAAATCATTTCCATCGCCAATTAGTTTTGGCTAGAGATTTAATTTCAAGAAGTCGATATAATAATAAAATCTAGGGGAATCAAATTTTAATACTAGGAGGAGAAAAATGAAATCAAAAGTAGCGATTTTATCCCTTTTGCTCATTGCAACAACCACCATCACATCATCCGCTTTAAATCTGGTAGTCAACGGAGCATTGATGAAAGATGCGGAACCGAAAATTATCCAAAACAGAACCTTTGTGCCGGTTGCATCCATTGCGAGTGCAACTGCCGCCAATGTCCAATGGGATCAACCGAGCAAGACGGTAACTATTCAAAAAGACGATGTGGAACTCAAAATCAAAATCGGTGCAAAAAGTGCTCAAAGAAACAACGAGAACATCCCACTCGATGCTCCCGCTCAGGTAATTAAAGGAAAAACCTATGTGCCTTTATCTTTTATCACTGCCAATTTGAACATTCCCGTTCAATATGACAATGTGAGCAAAACGGTTTTTGTCGGAGATATCGATATGTATGCTCCACCGATTCCGGTAACTCCTGACACTTCGCAGAACAATGATTCCGGAGTTGTTTCTGAAAAGAAGAAAAACATGAAACAATATCCCGAGGATAATAAACATGTTGTAACGAATTCGGAAAAAGAGGGCGTTTGGATAAAAGGCAATATGCGTAGTCATATCTATCATATTCCCGGCGGAAAACATTATTACAAAGTATCCGCTCATAATATTGTGTGGTTTCAAACTGAAGAAGAAGCACAGGCAGCCGGATACCGCCGAGCAGCGGAGTAGTCCGAAAAGCTTGTTTAAATTTTAAACCGCAAAGAGCTGTTGCAGAATGAGGTTTTTCATTCCACAACAGCTCTTTTTTAATCTAAACCGTTAGATCTAGTCTGATTTTTCGAGTCATATCATTACTTACAAAAAAATTGGTTTTTATTTTTAAAATTTATTTTTTGGTGCTCAAACCGATTTGAATCTTTTCTTCTTCCGTCAATTCTCTGCCCGAGCGAATTTTGTCAATTTCTTTGAGCGTATCCTCTTCACCGAGCATACGATAAATTACCATCGAGCGATAATTTTTTGAGGAATCTTCTTCCTGCTTCCCATATAAATCCGAATAGTAGAGCTGGTCGATGGCGATGATTTTTCCTTCCGCATCAAAACCGGCATTGGTTCGATATGGCGTTACCGACGGATTGAGCGTGGTCAGCAATCGCCCTGACGAAAAGTCGACCACATATCCTACCCGTCGAGCATCATTGTTTCGAACCATCAGCAATAAATTGCTCTTCGGATGATAGAGATTCAAATCACTGAGGCTGACCGGAGTCTCGGCGCAGTATTCGTCCAAGTCAAATAGCTCCAGCTCTTTTCCAAATTCCCAATAATAACCTGAATTGTTATACAATCCTCTGATTTTCAAATTCTCTCCGCTGCCCTCCATATACAGTGCCTCGCCGGGAATCTTGTCAATAAGCTCTCCGTTGCTCATATCATATACTTCGCTGGTTCCGGAAATCCGATTGATGATGAGCGTTTTTTCGTCATCGCTCATCATAATTTTATAGGAATCATTTTTTATATGTGGATAACGCAGCAATTCTTTTTGACTTTCAATGTCAAACATTCTTATTCCGTCGATATTGTCGGTAAGCACAATCTTTTTGTTGTCCGCTGTAAAAGTGTAGCCAACTTGGTTGGTGCTCATCTTAAAGTCCATTTCTTTTTGCGTCTCCAAATTATAGATGCTCAAAATTGTCTCCAAGTTCAAGTCGTCCTCCAAGCGTCGATTGAGGATTCGCGCAATATACTTTCCATCATCGGATATGCGATATCCGCGCACCTCCGGAATATAAAACACATAGTTGATATTTCGCAGCGTCGTCGGTTGAATCGGCTTGCCGATTCCATCCGATATGAAAAATCCTTCCTCATTGTGATAAAGTGCTTTTTTCATATTATTTGAAACCGCAATCAACTGAGCTTCAATCGTCTCCGCTGTATCGATATCGATAATCTTAATAATCTGGTTCTCGCGGATATTCACTATCAGCTTGCTTCCGTCGGGCAAAAATTCGACGGAGGCCGGTACGGTGCGACCGAAAGCCAAATCTTTTTCAAGAACAATGCCGTCTCGCCAAACCGCAATCGAGTCTTCATCCGCCACAACTAAAGTGTTGCTCTCTTCATGATATGCAATTTTCTTCAAATCCATATCTTTAAAATAAACTTCATGCTTGATTTCTCCGGTTTTTCCGTCGAGAATATAAACCATTGAAATCGCCTGAAGAATGATTTTCTTGCCGTCCTTGCTTTCTTCAATATTCTCTTCTTCAGGAATAGCAAATATTTTTTGTCTGAAAATGATTTTTTTATCGGCGATATTGTATTTTATAATTTCGCCGGAGCTTGCCGCAATAATGCTCTTGCCATCTTTGGAATACTCCGCCCAATAAAACGGATTGCGCGTTTCATATTCCCCGCCGGTATAGCTTTTGATTTGCTCCTTGGTCTGCGGGAAAAAATCGATAATCTTTCCGTCTTCCACGCGTCGTCTGGTAAGCTGCTCCTCCGGTTTGCTGAAATTGCTCGCGGTTATAATAATCTCTTTGCCGTCGGGCGCAATGTCGATGTCTTTGATATCTCCGTCCAAGTCAAAACCGCCGATTTTACTCCAATCCTCAGTCTTGTAAGCCTGCAAAGAAAAACCTTTGGAATCCAAACTGATTTGAAAATATCGACTGCCGTCATCGGAAAATCGACTCGTCATCGGATATCCCGAAAACTCCAGCCGATGAATCTGCTCGCCCGTTTCTACATTATATATAATCGTGCTCTTGTCAAAAGAGGAAGATGCAAGCATTTTCCCATCCGGCGAAAAGTCAAGTAATTTCACTTGCTCGCTGTGACCGTCAAATGTTTTAAGAATCGCTCCGTTGTGAGCATCCGCAATTGCGGTCTGATTATTTCCAAAACCGAATGCCAGCAGATTTCCTTCTTTGTTGATGGCGGAGAAGGTCAATTTGTTCTTGGTCGGAATGCTTGTAAGCATACGAAATCCGTTGTTGTATATGGAGTTGTTGTAAATCGCCATCTCTTCCGCTTTCAAAGTTTTGTAATGCTCCATGTCCTCGTCGATGGATTTCATCGCTTCTTGAGCAACGAGAATCGCCTTGATGCTGTCTCCGTCGCTGAGGAAATCGCGCGACCTTTTCATTAAAATCGCCGAATTGGACTGAACCGCTGCCCTTCTTGCGCTCTCGGCTTTATTGTAAGCATTTGCCATCGACAGTCCGAAGATTAAGAACACCGCGCCGACCAACGAAGCGATGCTGAGCATCAATTTGTTTTTCCTCTCCTTATCCCTCTGCTTCAAATCGCCTAAAGAGCAACCCAAAATCGTCGCCATGATGCGATATTTTTCGAGTTTTAGAATATTCAGCGCCTCTTTGGTCAACGCTTTCACTTTGGCGGGGTCGGTTCCCTCGATGGATTCGTAGCTTTTGACTTCATTTTGCAAAATCGCATTGGGGCGCAAATCCGCCGCTAAAATATCCTGCAGTTCCACCTCGTCCTGATTTCCTCTTTTGAGCTGTTTGAGCGGATATGGAAAAGATTCTGCCGGCTCCCCCTCCACCAACACGGGAATGATTCGCTCATCGCCATGTATTTTTCGAAAGGTCTCTATCTCTTTGATACACCATTCGGAAAGCGGCGTACGGCGGGAGCAAATGACGATAAGATACTTACTGTTTTGCAAAGCATCTTCAATCGACGCACTCAAATCCTTCGCCGCCAATTCTTCTCGGTCACGAAAAACTCGAAAAACCGGTTTTTGTCCGTTGATTTCAAATTCCTTCGGCGCTTTAAAAGTCTCTATCATCTTGTGGACCGCCTGCGCAATGCTTTGGTCGGGCTCCACATGACGATAGCTGATGAATGCTTCAAATTTATAGATTTTCTCTTTATATTCCGATGCCGCCTGCTCCATCTCATCGGCTGTGATTCGCTGTTTTATCTCCTGCATTAAGATTCCTCCTTCGGAAACAATGCCAATGTCGCCAACAGGTCATATTCCGGATGGCAAATTGAAAAAGCTTCCCCCATAATTTTCTGCCAATCTTCAATCAGACAAGGATGGGTGCGATTGACCTCGTCCTTCTTTTCGCCATATCGGAAATTCATGGCATAGTAGCTGTGACACCATCGCTGATGCTCTAAGCGTGACAAAAAGTCAAGTATCGGATATTTTTCCAAATACTGCCCAAATTCTTTTTGGAAATGATCCTCATCCAGATGTCGCCTGTCCTGCATTTCATGAAATTCTTCAAACCAAATGCGAAGCTGCTCTCGAATTTCATCTTCCGATTTGTCGGGATAAAGGATTCTTAAAATCTCCTCCTTCACTCTCGAATGAGCAGCCGATGCGCGTGAAGAAGATTTTTTGGTTTGAGAAAGCTCATCCCAGGAGCTTCCGCCCCCCATGCCCGCAAGCTCGGAGGTTTTGTTGTAACTTTTGTTGAACTGTTTTGCTCTTTCGTCCAATGTGAAATTGATGAGCACCTCATCATTCATAATTTCACGAATGTCGCCGAAAATTTTCAGCTCATCGTAATTGGCCGGCAACATCGGCTCGATATTGACGCCCGATATATTGCGCACGACCTTCGGCACATTTTTGAAAAAACGATTGGCGATATTTAATATCTCCAAGTTGAGAATCGCGTCCTCCGGCAGAATAAAAATTGCGCTCGGTTTTTTCATCGACGCAAAAAATTGTGTCAACGAGCGATTTCTAAGCCGCAACGATTCCATTTTCACATCCAGCGCGGAGAGGATTTCTTCATTGGATGCAAAAAAACTCTCCATCTTTTCTTCCGGATGATAATCGACAATCGTCACCTTGATTTTTTCACGAATCGACAGCGTCGCATCATTGGCGGTATGAATCAGCAGTTTTTCCGCCAATGCATTGGCTCCGATTACCAAAAAATGAACCTCGCCCAAGGCGGATTCCAAATTTTCCACGCTGATTTCATGATTTTCAGAAATGAAATTGCGTAGGGATTCCATATTTTTATGCAGCAAGCCGTTTTTTCCGCCGATTTGCTGAAACAGCATTCGAATGCTGAGCTCATCCTGATTGAAAGTCGTGACATCCAGTTGCGCCAGCTTCGGCTCGCGCATTTTTTCCATCGTCAACACTTCCTCGAGATAGCTCGGTATGGACGATGAGTCACAATGAATATAGCAATTGATTGCTCGATCCGGCTTCATCTCCTTAGTCAGCCGAACGAACAAAGAATAATTTTCCAAATCCGACAGCGCACCGAAAATCAGCGCCTTGGCAAAATCAAAGCGCAATCGGTAAAAAATTTCCCGAATCTCTTTCGGCGATGCGTGATGAAAATCAAAAATATAGACCGCAATGCCGTTTTTTTCATATTGCGCCTTCCACTCTTCCGGTATCGGATTTTTGCAAATAAGCGAGATCTGATATTTCCCCTGCTTTTGCAAATTGTGAATGAGCGCATCCGTCATTTCCGTTCGCTCAAAAATAATCAAGTGATTGTTGCTCAATCGATTCTTTACCGAATTTCTGAAATGAAACAATGCATTCGTGACCTTTGTAAGCACCAATGCGGATGTCAAAATCGGTGCAAGCCATTTGGCAATTTCATAAGTAATGCTCGTATCTCCATCCGCCGGCAACGGTGCGACAAACAAAAACATCTTAATTGTTCCGTAAAGGACTGCCGATATCAGCTGCCAAGGTCTCTCAATCGTCGCTTCGTAATAACTGTATAGACCGTGAAAAGCAAATATCAGCGCAAGCGCGAGCAATATCAGGTATAATTTTTTCTTGTAGTAATTCTTATTTTCGCTCATAAACACCACCCTTTATATTCTTAGCTAAATTATATCATAAGTTTTCCAGCATGACATCTGAAAAGCACCCGCTTGGGTGCTCTCTGTTTTACAAAATGAAATAAGGATGGACAAATCTTTTTCAATTCAAGAATATTGTTTCGAAAGCAATTGAAGAATTTTCTTTTCCAATTCCTTTATGAATTAATACCGAACGGTTTGACGATTCGCTCAATAAAAAGCATATTGTCTACAATCAATCGGCTGCGCAAATCTCGAATAGCGCGATTCGTCATCGGGGATTGCGGCGAGACATTTCGGATATCCCAGTAGCCATGCTCCGTCACGATATCCTCCACATATCGCGCATAAAAACTGCAGATTTCTTCATTGCCGGAATAAGCAAAGTCCTTCTTACCGATAATAAAATAAATCGGCGCCGTATAATTTTTGTCTTCGCGATAGTTTTCTTTGTTTCGCTCTATCATCGCATTGAGCCTTGTCTTTAAAAAAGCTTCGAAATCATCGGGGAGCAGATTCGTTTTGCCCGCCGCTTGCAAATCCCGATACAGATTTAGAAAATCCATCAGCTCGCAGGATTTCATTTTATAATCTGCGGAATAAATTTTTTGCAGCATGTCGGAAAGACTTTGGATTGCTCGTTGATAGAACGGCTTTCCCTCCTCCTCAAATCGCAATATCACACCGAGAAATTGCGCCGTCGGATGATAGCCGAAAGCATTTCCTCCCTGCGCAGAAGTTTGAGCGCCACTTTCGGATAAAATCTCCGCCTTCCAGATTCCGTCTTTCATACTCTGCTCCAGATATTTGAAAATCTTTCGAAGCATTTGCATCGAGCCTTCCGCAAAATCAATCTCTCTCAGAAAAGAAATGGCTGTCCAAGCGGCAAGCGGGTTGGAATCTTCGCTCTGATTTTCCGGTGCCAATCCATGTGCAAAACCGCCGTCATAATTTTGGTAAGCCGCAAGCGCTTTGAGCACCTCCTCCGCCGAGCCGTCCTCAAAATGATAGCTCCATCGCGCCACATCCAGCGCTCGTCCTTCGCGATACAAATAATTTCGTATACTTCGTAATTTTTTCCCTGCCATCACTGCCTCCTTTCCAATTTCCATTAACTTTATCATACCACTTGTTGAGCGCGATGTCACGCATCGACATTTGAAAATTCGATTGAGCGCAAATTCCATCAAATTTTGATTCAAGCATTTACAATCGCGGATTTTTTTATTAAAATTATCAAAGAGAATAAAGAGATTTGAGAGGAGTGATTTTGTTGCAAAACAAAACGCAAACGGCGTTGAAAAATTATATGAGTCTGAAAAAAAGAGTGGTCTGGGACGGAATTTTAGTCGGATTGGTCGCCGGTACTTTTTCCATTTTGTACCGCGTCATGCTGTCCTATCTGTCCAATCTTCGACATACTCTATTTGAAAATACATCTTGGCAGGGATTGGCGATCCTCATCGGACTGTTCGCGGTGCTTGCGCTGATTGCCGGATTGCTGATTAAATGGGAGCCGCTCAGCAGCGGCAGCGGGATTCCGCAAATTCAGGGAGAAATGCTCGGCGTCGTCGATATGAATGCGCCCAAAGTAATCGGTGCAAAATTTATCGGCGGAGGCATCGCCAATTTAGTAGGTCTTTCGCTCGGTCGTGAAGGTCCGTCGATACAAATCGGCGGCGCTGCCGGAAAAGTGTTGGCAAGATTGTTGAAGCGAGATGCCAACGAGGAGCGCTTTATGATTTCCGCCGGTGCCAGCGCGGGACTCGCCGCGGCATTTAATGCACCGATTTCCGGAGCCATCTTCACCTTGGAGGAAATGCACAAAAACTTTTCTCCGCTGATTTTGATTCCGTCGCTCATCGCCGCCATCGTTGCGGACTATATTTCAAAAAAAGCCTTCGGTCTGGATGTTGCCTTTCATTTCATCGAATTAGAAAAAAGTTTGCCGCTTCAAAATTATCTTCATGTAATCGGCATCGGTATCTTTGCCGGAGCGATCGGCGTGCTGTTCAACCATCTGATTTTGAAAGGACAGGATTTTTACAAAAAATTACCTTTACCGGCAATCGCGAAACCAATGATTGCCTTTGCCGTTTCAATTCTGCTCGGCTTTACACTTTACGATGTGCTCGGCGGCGGACATCATCTGGTTGAAAAACTGATTCACGAGCCGATGACATTACAACTGCTCATTCTTTTGCTCGTGGTGAAACTATTTTTTACAAGCATCAGCTACGGCAGCTCGATACAGGGCGGCATCTTCCTTCCTGTCTTGGTGCTCGGCTCGCTCAGCGGTGCCATCTATTTGACATTTTTTGCGAAGATGCAGATGCTCGAGTCCGTCTATTACGCGAATTTCATCATGCTCGGAATGGCTGCCATTCTGACCGCCGTCGTGCGCTCTCCGATTCTTTCCATCATGCTCGTGACGGAAATGGTCGGCTCTTTTTCGCATATGCTTTCATTTTGCCTCGTGGCAATCACCGCCTATATGACCGCGGAGATTTTGAAATCCGAGCCGATTTACGAATCGCTGCTTGAGCGATTGCTCTCACATCCTTTGGAAGATGAAAGTTGTGTTGAAGAAAAAACCGTCGTCGACTTTCACATCAATATGCATTCGACGGTGACGGACACCAAATTGCGCGACATTCTTCTGCCGCAAAAAGTGCTTATCGTATCCGTCAAGCGCGGCTCGTCGGAATTCATTCCAAATGGCGAAACGACCTTGCATGGCGGCGACGATATTACGGTCTTGTGCGACAAGAAAGACCTTGCCGTGGTAAAAGATTATTTTTCTCATCTGTAAGACGGAGATGAATATTATTTCGTATAAAAATTTCATTAGAACATCAAATATATTAAAAAACCAAGGTAGGAACTGTTTTGCAACTCGAGCATTAGATTCAATCTAAATTTCGGGTTCGATACATTCACCTTGGTTTTTAATTTGCATCAACGAAATTTCTATCCTTCTGTTCAAATTATGCAAAAAAGAAGGGCGCATTTTTCAATGCATTCCCTTCTTTTTCTTCGGTTGATTTATGATTAGGATTTGGATTTTGCTAAATTCTAAATTCCCGATTCAAAATTAATATTTATCCGCCGAATTGCCGCTTGAAACTGAATTGCTCATTTCAAAGCTCGGCATTTGCGGTGCATGATTCATATCAATATCTTTGATTTTGTAGGAAATATCTCTATTCACCAATTTGAATCGTCCGATTTCTGCTCGAAGCATCGATGCCTGAGCTGACATTTCTTCACTCGTCGCCGAATTTTCTTCCGCCGTTGCGGCATTGCCCTGCACAACGGATGAAATTTGGCTCAGTCCCAATCGAATTTGCTCAATCGCTTCGGTTTGCTGTGCAGACGCTTCTTCGATTCTTGTCATGCTGTTGCTTGCCAATTCGTATTTCGCCTGCACATCGCGCAAGGTATTTGCCGCTTGTTCGGCAATCTTCGTTCCCTCTTCGACCGTCTGTGTCGAATGAGCAATCAGCTCAGCAGTATTTTGTGCCGCCTCCGCAGACTTTGCCGCCAAGTTGCGCACTTCTTCCGCAACCACGGCGAATCCTTTGCCGGCAACGCCCGCTCGTGCCGCCTCAATCGCCGCATTAAGTGCCAAGATGTTGGTCTAGAATGCAATGTCTTCAATCGTCTTCGTGATATTTGCAATCTGATGGGATGATTCGGAAATTCGATTCATCTCCTGTGTCAACACCTTCATGTGCTCATTGCCGGTTTCGATTCCAATCGCCGCTTCTTCCGAATATCCGCTGGCTGTTTTAACATGCTCCAGATTCGCCTCTGCCTGCTCGGCAATATGAATAATGGATGCATTGAGCTCCTCAACGGTTGCCGCCTGCTCGGTTGCTGAAGTCGCCAACGCATGCGCCCCGCTGGAAACCTGTGACGAACCGATATCGACTTGTGCCGCGGACTGTCCGATTCTCATCATCGTATCGGTGAGTGAAGTTCCGATGTTCTCAAGCGCTCTCTTCAGTTCTCCGAACTCGCCCACATAGTTGAGCTTCAAATTGTAATCCAAGTTGCCGTCAGCGATTTTCGACAATACATCCGATGCCTCTGCAATATATTTCGTATATTCATGTAATCCTTCCACACTCTTATTGATGACCAGCTCAATTTCGTTTTTCGGATTTTGATTCGCTTCAATCGCAAAATCTCCTTGAGTCATCTTATTCATGATATTTGTCAAATCGCTGATTGGTTGCACCACTTTTTTGCGTACGGCGAAAATAATCATGGCGCTGACCCCCGATATGACAATGATGGAGAATATGGATAAGATTCCCGCAAGCATCGTCGTGCTGCTGTATAATTGATTTTCGGAAGTTGCAATCGCTACAATCCATCCGGTTTCCGGAACTTCGGTAAACCAAGCGCGATATTTCTTTCCATCAATTTTCAAATTGCCCATGCCCTTTTTTTCCGCAAGCATTTTTTCGCCTAAGGCAGCCAAGGTTTTGTTCTCATCATTTTTGATATTTACTTTTAATAATTTTTCCGAATCGGCATGTGCAATATAGGCTCCGTTTTGGTCAATCATGAATGCTCTTTCTTCATCGGTTTCTTCCATAGCGACAACCATCTTTTGTAATTCGCCGAGGTTGATGTCCGCAGTCGATATTCCGATAAACTTACCCGATTTATCATAAATTGCCGCAGAGGAAGTTACCATCGTGATGCCGGTAAAATCATCATAATACGGCGCACTCCAAATCGTCTCGCCCTTTGTCCCGACAGCACTTGTATACCAAGGCTCTTGTCTGTAATTATACTGCGTTCCGTCGATTGTATAATTTTCAACATAGCTGACACTTCCATTTTCACGCGCCGAGTATGGCGAAAAAAACTCTCTCTCTTTGCTATATGCAAAAGGCTCAAACCAGATTCCGCCCCCAAATGTCTCTTTATTACTTCCGATAATTTCTGGTAAATATGATTTTAAATTCTCTGGTAAGTTGTAAAATCAAATGCATAGTAATAAATAAGTATAGAAAAAGTCATGAAGATACTGTATACTAAGTTCGACCAAAAAATCAGTAAAGGAGT